>DASYZB010000161.1 GCA_035946615.1 Verrucomicrobiia bacterium | reverse complement strand
TGCATCATCACTTTGAAAAAAAGGGATGGTACGAATCCCAGGTCGTCATGCGTTTTTACATTCTGGGCGTTTTGTTTGCTGTCGTGGCGCTCAGTACTTTAAAAATTCGATGAGACACGCACTTCCTTCTTGCAAGATTAGGCCCCGGCTGTTAGAAGCAATGACTGAAGCGGCCCGAAGCGCAACTTCAGGCGATAAAGTCCTGCTTTCAACGGCTAGCTCGAGCTTCGACCAGTTTCGAAAAGATCAGGAATGCCGTGAAAGCATTTGTCAGGCAGCAAAATCAATACCTGGGGGTGTCCAGGGTGGTCACCCCAATATGATTGGTAGATTTGCCATAGTTCAGTCATGGCCGATTTTGTCGGCCAGGAGATTTAACGATTTGCGCTCGTGGTTTTTCCAAGCAAAACCATGGCACAAAGCAAGCCATCGTCCATTGATACTACACTTAGAAGAGTCAAAAAACGTCCATTAAAATGAATAATCCTAGTCCACTTGTTCCACAAGGGTCCCTGCTCGATCCTAAAAACAAAGGCCGTGCCCGGGTGAAGATTGCCGTCTTTGTCGTGCTGGCCATCCACGGTATCGGCCTTTTGGCGCTGCTGATGCAAGGCTGCAAAAAGGAGCCTGAGCCAAATGCAGTGGCGGAAGATACCAACGCAACAACGGCAGCGGCGGCGCCGTCTTTCGAGCCCACCAACGCGCCGCCGGCGGCCACCAATGAGGTGCCCGTGCCAACCAATGCGACCGTGGAGGCGACACCAGTACCTCCCCCGCCACCGGCCCAAACGGACTACACCGTCGTTCAAGGCGACAACTTCACCACGATCGCGAGGAAATTCCACGTGAGCGTCAAAGCGATTATCGATGCCAATCCGGGTGTGGAGCCGACGCGGCTGAAGGTAGGCCAGACATTACACATCCCGCCCCCGGCGACCCCGAGCGGGGCACCCGGCGCGGTTGGAGGCAGCGGCCCGCCTGTTGAAACCCCGAGTGGTGAGCAAATCTACACGGTCAAATCCGGCGATACCCTGACCCGCATCGCCGGGCAGTATGGGGTTTCAGTCCGCGCACTGCGTTCAGCCAATAGTTTGACGACTGACCGGATCCGAGTCGGCCAGAAACTCAAAATCCCGGTGAAATCGGCTCCAGTCCAGGCACCGGCGTCTGCTGGCAGCACGTCGGCTCCCACCGGGACGGCGCCGCCACAGTAAATAATTGTGCCAAGCCCAGGGCAACAGCAGCCCTGGGATTGGAATTTTGTTTAGCGAATCAGCCATCGGCAATCAATGAGACCACAGCAGGAGAGGCCCGGTGGTGGACCGATGAGACTCGCCGTGACGATGCTGGTCTTTTGCGTGGCGGGGTTGCTGGCCTTAGGTCTTGTGATGCTTTACAGCGCGAGCATGGCACAAGCCGGGACGCATTTGCTGCTCAAACAATTGGTTGGGAGCGCCATCGGGGTGGTGCTGGGGGTCGGGATTGCATTGTTGGACTATCAGCTCCTAAAGAAATTGGCATGGCCTCTTTTTATATTAGGAGTGGTGTTGCTGGCGCTGGTGTTTGTGCACCCTTTCGGTGTGAAGCGCAATGGCGCCATGCGTTGGCTGGGCTATCATCAAGTCACTCTTTTTCAACCCTCGGAGTTTGCAAAGCTGGCCCTCATCCTGGTCCTGGCTTGGTATGGGGAGCGTTACCAGCGACAAATGCCGTCCTGGAGGCGAGGCATCCTTGTGCCGGGTTTGTTGATCGGCCTGGTTTTGGGGCTGATCTTTAAAGAACCCGACGTCGGCAACGCGCTGCTGTTAGCCTGCGTAAGCGGAATCATCCTCCTGATAGCAGGTATCCGGCTTAAGTATTTCCTGCCCCCAGTCGTGGCCGCCGCCCTGGCGGTAGGGCTTTTTATCTATCACAACCCCATGCGCTCTGAGCGCATCTATTCCTGGTTGCACCTCGAGGAGACCAAGCGGGATAAGGGCCTGCAGGCCTACGAAGCCATGGTCGCTCTGGGCAGCGGCGGCATTACGGGCAAGGGCCTGGGCGACAGCCGCCAGAAGCTCGGGTTCCTCCCGGAGCACCACACGGATTTCATTTTCTCGATTATCGGCGAGGAACTTGGATTAATCGCCACTCTGCTGGTGGTTGTTGCCTTCGTCACTGTGGTTAGTTGTGGGGTCTATATTGCCTGGCATGCCCCGGACACGTTCGGTTTGTTGCTGGGTTGCGGGGTAGCTTTTTTAATAGGTCTGCAGGCATTTATCAATATTGGGGTCGTGACCGGCGCGCTGCCCAATAAGGGCCTGCCGCTGCCATTCATCAGCTATGGGGGGTCGAATCTGGCCATCATGCTCTTATCGATTGGGATCCTCCTGAGCATCGGGCGCCAGGGGCGCGTCCACGAAAGATTGGCAGACCCAGCTGAAGGCGCTATGCCAGCCCTGGCGCGGTCCCGGGGGAACCCGTTCAAAGGCGCTGCACTTCCATGAAGCCCGCTGCCTATCCTGGTCCAAGAATTGCCCTGGCCTGTGGGGGCACCGGTGGCCACTTGTTCCCCGGGTTGGCGGTTGCGGAGCAATTGGTTCAGCGTGGCTGCTCCGTCACGTTACTGGTTTCGCCAAAGGAAGTGGACCAGCAAGCGCTCAAGTCGGTTGCGGGTCTCGATGTGGTCACGCTGCCGGTCATTGGATTGAGTTCGGGCAAGACGTTCGCATTTCTAAACGCCTTTTGCCGTTCCTACGCCGCGGCCCGGAAACTTTTTCTGCCGAACCCTCCCCAAGCTGTCCTGGGCATGGGTGGATTCACCAGCGTTCCGCCTCTCCTGGCTGGGCGAAGGCTCGGCGCCCTGACTTTTCTGCATGAATCCAATGCCATTCCTGGCCGTGCGAATCGCTGGTTGTCATGGACGGTGGGCCGGGCCTTTGTTGGGTTCCCGTCAGCTATCTCGCGACTGCATCAAAAGAACACTGTTATCTGCGGCACTCCCGTTCGTTCAGAGTTCCAGCCCAGGGACGCCGGAGGTTGCCGCACGGAATTAGGTTTGGACCCGAATCAGCCGCTGGTGCTTGTGATGGGCGGCAGCCAGGGTGCCAGCGGGATAAACGAACTGGTGCTGCGTTCGTTGCCATCTTTGGCCAAACTCGCGGCGGAATGGCAATGGCTGCACCTCGCCGGGTCTGCTGATTTGCCGAAGGTCCAAGATGCTTATCGAATGCTGCGGGTTAAAGGCATTGTGCGCACGTTTTTTGCCCGAATGGACCTGGCCTTGGGAGCTGCGACCGCCGCTGTGAGCCGGGCCGGGGCTTCTTCGCTGGCGGAGATTGCCGCGCTGCGGGTCCCGTCCGTGCTGGTGCCATACCCTGCGGCGGTCGATGATCACCAGACCCACAACGCCCGCGCGTTTGATCTCAGTGGAGCGGCGCGGTTGCTGCCCCAGGACGAGGCAACTCCTGAAATTTTGGGAGGGCTATTAATGGACCTGGTGCAGAACCAGGCAAGGCGGCAGGCGATGCGCCTGGCCTTGGCGCAGTGGCACAAGCCGGAGGCGGCCCAGGAAATTGCCCGTGTGCTCCTGGCCGACATTGGCCGGGTGGGGCCGGCGCCGGTTTCAATTGAGCACACATCGTTTTCTGAAATTGTGGCATGAGCGACCCCAATGCAATTTGCGGAAATCCCGCGGTGATTGACGCAGCGGACGAATTGACTCAGCGCGTCTCGTCCGCAACCGTCGTCAGAAAGAAAGAACCCCTGGCCCGGCGCACCACCTTGCGGGTGGGCGGGCCGGCTGATGTGTACGTCGAACCGGCTTCGGAACCGGATTTGGCGGCGGTGCTCAAATGGTGTGAAGAACACAACTTGCCCTATCTTCCTTTGGGCCGTGGGTCAAACCTCCTGGTCCGTGACGGCGGCTTTCGCGGGGTGGTGATTTGTCTTAACCAGCCGTGTTTTGGCCGGATCGAAGTTGAGGGGGACCTTCTGCGTTGTGGCGCCGGGGCCAAGTTGAAGGCGGTTGCCGTCGAAGCCCGGCGGCGCAGTCTTGCGGGGTTTGAGTTTCTGGAAGGAATCCCGGGCAGCATCGGTGGGGCGTTGCGGATGAACGCCGGAGCCATGGGCGGCGCGATATTTCAGGTGGTGGACTCGGTTCGGGTGATGGACGCCAGCGGCGTGGTTCACGAACGAAAACCTCAGGAGTTGGAAGTTCAGTATCGCGGTTGCGCTGCGCTCAAGAACCAGATTGCCCTTGGGGCGCTCCTGCGCGGACGCCCCGGCGCGCAGGCCGAAATTGAGCAGCGGATGCAGCAGTTCAGCCAGAAACGCTGGCGAACGCAGCCTGCCGCCGCCAGCGCTGGGTGCATCTTCAAAAACCCGGTGACGATTCCCGCTGGCCGGCTGATCGATGAACTGGGCCTCAAAGGTACACGCGTTGGCGGGGCTGCCGTTTCCCACGAGCATGGAAATTTCATTGTGAACACAGGCGCGGCCACGGCGCAGGATTTTTTAGATTTGATTGCGCTGATCCGGCAGCAGGCAAAATCCAAGCGGTCAATCGATTTGGAAATCGAAGTGGAAATCATCGGCGAATGAACATTACGGTCATGTCAGGCGGCCCGAGCGCCGAACGCGAGGTCTCGCTCCGCTCGGGCGCAGCCGTCGCCCGGGCCCTGCGCGCCCGGGGGCACCAGGTCTGGGAACTTGATCCGGTTACGGAAGACTGGCAGCTCGCTCACGAGACCGAGGTTGTTTTTCTGGCCTTGCACGGAACCTATGGTGAGGATGGCACGGTGCAGCAGCGCCTCGAGGAATTGGGCGTGCCTTATACCGGCTGCGGTCCCGAGGCCAGCCGCATCGGGTTTGACAAGGCCCTGACAAAACAGCATTGCATGGCAGCGGGCGTGCCCACGCCCCGCTTTGTCGTCATCGATTCGTCCACTGCCAGTTGGCCATTAGGCTGGAACCCACCGGTCGTTCTCAAACCCTTGCGGCAGGGCTCCAGCGTCGGCCTGCAATTCGTCGAACGCGTTGCCGACTGGAGCAAGGCCCTGGCCGAGGCGATGCGGTTCGATTCGCAGGTCCTGGTGGAAGAGAAAATCAACGGACGCGAGACGACGGTGGGGATTTTAGGCGGGCAACCATTGCCGTTGGTCGAGGTGCGGCCAGGGAGTGGAATTTATGATTACCAGACAAAATATACCGCCGGCTCGACCGAGTATCTATGCCCCGCGCCTTTTAGCCAGGAAACGACGGCGCGGATTCAGGCGGCTGGCCTGGACGCTTTCCGCGTCATTGGCGGGCGCGATTACGGGCGGGTCGATGTGATGGTTCGGGCAAACGACGAGCCGCTGGTGCTCGAGGTCAATACCCTGCCCGGCATGACTGAAACGAGCCTGTTGCCCAAAGCCGCTGCCGCCGCCGGCCTGACCTACGGCGAGCTTTGCCAGCGCATGATTGACCTGGCCATGAAGCGCGCCAAAGCCGTGACCACTGGATAAAACAACAGATGTGGGCCCGACGGAAACCGAAGAACCGCCGCCTTGGCCGCGAGCACGTGCTGGACGTAAAGCTGCGTTCGAGCCAGGTGCGCGCCGCGCGTTTGCGCCTGGCGGCTATGGCCTTGGCGGTGGTATTTGCCACTGTCCTGGGCGCCTACTCCCTCTGGAGAGCGGGGGGCTGGGCCCTGGATCGGCTGGTCTATCAGAACAAGGCCTTTGCCATCACCCATATCGACATTCAGACGGATGGCGTGATTGCGGTGGACCAACTCCGCCGCTGGACCGGTGTGCAGGTTGGCGACAACCTGCTGGCCCTTGACCTGGCTCGAGTGAAACGTGATTTGGAATTGGTCTCACTCGTCAAATGCGCGTCGGTCGAGCGAATCCTGCCGCGTACACTGCGCATTCGGGTGACGGAACGCGAACCTCTGGCGCAGATCAATACCTTCCGCCCTCGCCCCTCTGGCGGTATCGAGACCGCCGTCTTCCAGTTGGATGAGGAGGGTTACGTCATTGTGCCGCTCGACCCCCGGCAACGCGCCCCGTCAGCCGGAGGTCCGGCCGATCCGCTGCCCACCATTGTGGGTCTGCGCGCCGCCGACATCCAGACTGGCCGCACCAATGCATCGCCACAGGTCCAGGACGCCGTCCAGTTGCTCGCGGCCTTCGAAAAATCCGACATGACCGGCCTGGTCGATATTAAGAGCGTTGACGTCTCCTCCCCGGATGTCCTGGTTGCCACCACCGACCAGGGCAGCGTCATCACCTTTGGCGTCACGGAGTTGGACCGGCAATTGCGCCGATGGCAGTGCATCAATGATTTGGGTCACAAGATGAACAAAGTCATCGCCACTCTCGACCTGGCCGTTAGCAATAATATTCCCGCCTGCTGGCTGGAGGCCAGCGCGCTGCCTCCGGCCCGTCCCAAATCCCCCAAACACCTCAGGAGAAAACATGTTTGATTCCGCCTCACCCATCATTGTCGGCTTGGAAATCGGCACCTCAAAGATTTGCGCTGTGGTGGGCGAACTCAATTCTGATGGGGCGCTGAACATCGTCGGCTTGGGTCAAGCCCGCTCTCGGGGCGTGCGCAAGGGGGAGATCAGTGACGCGCCCGCTGCCGAGGAGGATGTGCGGCACGCCATTGTCGAGGCCGAACAGATGGCTGATGTTGAAATCCGCAGCGTTTATCTCGGGGTCACCGGCAGTCATGTGCGGGGTTTCAATAACCGCGGTGTCCATCCGGTGGCTTCCGCCGATCGCGAGATTTCCGAGGCCGATGTCCAGGATGTCATAAAGAATGCCAAGACCATCAATCTGCCGGCCCAGAACCACGTCATCCACGCCATCCGCCAGCATTTTTTGGTAGATGGCCAGGATGGCATTGCCAACCCAGTGGGTATGCTGGGGGCCCGGGTCGAGGTGGATGTCCACGTGGTTCATGGCAATTTAAACCGCCTCCAAAATGCCATCCGCGCCGTCAAGGGCCTGCAACTGGAAGTGGACGACATCGTCTTTACTGGTTTGGCCTCATCGCTGGCATTGTTGACCAATGAACAAAAAGAGCTCGGCTCGCTGGTGATCGACATCGGCGGAGGCACGACCGAATATGTGGTGTATGCCAACGGGATCATCAAACACACCGGCGTGCTGGCGGTTGGCGGCGATCACCTCTCCAATGACCTGGCGTATGGGCTGAAGGTCCCCTTGAGCCGGGCCGAGCAACTCAAACTCGAGCACGGCTCAGCTCTGGTCAATCCCGCCGCCAAGGACCAGACCGTCACAATTGCCAACGATCTCGGCATGCCGCTCAAAATACTCAATTTGGAGAATCTCCAACGCATCATCTCGCTGCGCGTCGAAGAGATTTTCCAGCTCATCACGCAGGACCTCGAACAAGCCGCTGCGCTGGATTACTTGCGCGGCGGGGTATTCCTGTGTGGCGGGGTTTCACGGCTGCCGCAAATCGCCAAGATGGCCGAACAACTGCTGCAGGTGCCTGTCTCACTGGGCAAAACCAACTCCATCAGTGGCTTGAAATCCGCTCTGGACCAGCCCGAGTTTGCAACCGCCATTGGCCTGGTAAAGTTCGGTTCGTTCCAGCAACGCAAGCGCGCTGCCAAGGGGTCGTTGCGCGACGGATTGAAATCGACTCTCGGACAGATATTCAAAAGACCTTGATTCTGGCTACAACTCAAACCCTGACATGGATACCGCCTCTCAATCTGGACCCGGCACAAAACCCGCAAAGGGCCTGCGCACCACACGGATTTTCGGCGTGGGGAATGCCGGGGTCAATGTGCTCGAACCGCTGATCGCCGGCGGTTTGGCGCAGGCTTCCTTTATTGCCGTCCATAGCGACCCGATTCCGTGCGGCATTTTGGCCGCAGTGGAACAACTCCAGCTCGAAAGCAGGCTGGGCGCCGACGGGGACCCGGAGCGGATGCGGGCCTGGGCTGAAGAACAGGCGCCGCGGCTCAAGGCGCTCTGTGCGGGCGCTGAAGTGGTTTTCTTGATAGCGGGGTTGGGCGGGGCTGCGGGCACTGGCATCAGCCCGGTCCTGGCGCGCCTCGCCAAAGAGAGCGGCGCCCTGGTCCTGGGTTTCGTGATTGCCCCGTTTGATTGCGAGGGTGGCCGCCGTCAGCGTCTTGCCCGGTTGGGTCTGGAACATTTGATGGAAACTGCCGATGGAGTCGTGTGCCTGCCGAACCAGAAGGTATTAAAGCTGACCGATGAAACAACCAGCGTCCTGGATACATTCAAGCTCGGAAACGAATTGCTGGCCGAAGGGGTGCGGGGCATCTGGCGCCTGCTGGCGCGTCCTGGCCTGATCGAGATACATATCGGCGACCTCTGCGCGCTTCTTCGTGACCGGCATGCGGAGAGCGCGTTTGCGGCCGTTGAGGCCATGGGCGCCGCGCGCTCGCGCGAGGTGGTCGAGAAGCTCCTGGCCCATCCGTTGCTCGAAGGGGGCCAGGTGCTGGCGGAGTCCAACGTGGTGCTGGTGAGTCTGATGGGTGGCCCGGATCTGGCCATGGCTGAAGTCAACCTGGTGATGGAGCAGCTCCACAGCCATTGCCAGCGGGCGCAACTCATCATGGGGGCGGCTGTGGACGAAACGTTCCGCGAACGGCTGGCGGTGATCGTCATCGCGGCCCAAAAAACTCACGGCTCAGGCGCCGAAAAAGCAGACGGGTACGGAGCCGAGGGATTGGACAGCCAGCTCCTGGGCCGCTCGGCCCCTGCACGGCCTGAATCGAGATTCCTTCCTCCACCGCCCTCGCTGAGCCCGGAAAAGATGGAGCAGATGCTGGCCCGCCAGGGCTCTCGCGCGGGCCGCCCCCGCAAGGCCCTGCCGAAGCTGCGCCAGACCCAGTTGCCGCTCGAAATTGTTTCCAAGGGGCGTTTCGATAAGAGTGAGCCAACTATTCACAAAGGCGAGGACCTCGATGTTCCCACCTATATCCGCCGCGGTGTTTCCTTAAACTGAAAGCCCGACCATCAGAGCCTTTGTCGAACACCCAGGCATCGATAAACCTGGCGGAAGGTTTTGCTCGCCGCGCCAGCGTCCTGAACTACTACGGCGGTCCTCTGCCGCTTTTATCTTTTTAGCGGACTGGCCAAGCGGCTTGGACACTGGTAAGCTTTCGGCCAATGAAGAATCGCACCACAATCATCCACTGGGCGGCAATCATTAGCCTGGCTAGTGTCCTCACTTCGCCCGCTCAAGAACATCCCTCAACAGTGGTTAAGGTCGCCGATGTCGCCTTTGTGCGGCCAGTTTGCTTTGCATCGACTGCCATCAGCGGCGCCTTCTTTCTTTTCAGTCTGCCGGTGACGGCCGCCACTGGGCACGTCCATCAATTCGCCCAGGCGCTGGTGGTCCGTCCCGCCAAGGCAACTTTCAGCCGGCCCTTAGGCGATCTGGACGCATTGGCCGACCGCGAGTAGCCGAGACCAGGCTTCAACTCATCATTGGGGCTTGGCCGCGCATTGCCCCAAGGGGCTGTTGATTTTGAAAACTCGGTAGCGGATGACGCCTTGCCATAAACCCCTGCTGCCTCCACTGAGTTCAATCGAATAGGCCGTCGGACGATGCGCCGGTTGCCCTTTAAAGAGGGCCAGTACCTGCTGGTTATCCAGCAGGAGCGGGCTCGCCAGGAAACCGGCTTCGAGCATGGCCACGGGCGCCCGGAACTTATGGAGCCGGCCAGGCAGGTCGCCCCAGACAGCAAGTCGGACCTTGGGTTCGCGATAAAAAAGTTCTCTAAGCCGTCCCCTCCAGGTGGGCGCAGGGTGTATCTCGATCCAAAGGTCCGTAGCGGGGAAATCTTCGAGGCCAATCGGTTCCCCGGGCCCCACGGTTCCTTCGCGGAGCAGGGTCATGCTGGGACGAGAGCTTGACCTGGATTTGAGCAGCAGAAAGGGCCCCTCCTCGGTCACGGGCTGATAATTGATCAGCAGCGCGCGGAGCACCCGCGCGTCTTCCAATGGCGGAAATCGCCGGTCGAGCGACCTCAACCCAAATAAGACATACTCGGGCGCGCGGGCTGAGAGATAAAACTGCTCATTCAGGCGCATCAATGGCGCGCTGTAGGCGGCGTAACTTTGGAATACAGGCCGAGGAGAGTAGTTCAAATCATTGAGCCATGCGTAGGCCTCATCGTACCCGAATACATCGATGGGGGCTTGGCCAACCAGGTTGCGCACCTTGGGCAACCGGGCTGCGAGGCGCTCCTTTGCCAGCGCTTGCATCATCTGCCTGTGATAGGCCCCTGGACCACAGAGCGACCGCAGGTTCGCGGCAGCGGCCTGGGAAGGGCGAACTAGAGCGTCAGTGAAGGTGCCTGCGATAAAGGTCGATTCGAGCGTAAAGCCTGCCAGGAGAGCGCAAAGCCCCGCTATCCCCCGCGATAAAATCCCGATGGTCCGGTCTTCGCAGGGCAGTAATTCGAACGCGACCGCCAGGATTGGAACGAAGCCAAGAAAAAAGCAGGTATGATATTCGTCTGCGCGCAAAAACCCGTGCTTCCAAACCAGAAACATCAGCAACAGGAGCCAGGCCAGCAGCAGGCCGGCGCGCCCTCTGGAATGGCGACTGGTGAGAGTGCCGGCTGCCAGGCATCTGGAGAGGACCATGCCGATCGCGAGAACGATGACCAACCCACTGCGCAATCGAAGCTGTTCCGAGCCTTCAAGGCCCATGGTGTTGTATCCTCGGGCAACGGCCAGCGCGTTGATAACAAAGGGTCCCATATGCCGCAAGTCTTGACCTAGCAGGAGCCACAAGCTGAGCGTTCCTCCTGCGAAACAGGCCATCAACCCAAGAGCCAGTTGGGGTTTCCTGCGCAGCGCCAAGTCCAGCGCAATCATAGTGACAGTCAAACCCGTTAGGACGAGGAAGGTTAGTTTGGTCAGCCCCGCAAAGCTCGCCAGAATGACAAGCACCGCAAGGGAAACCACCAGGCGCCCCCCTGATTCGAGCCGGCAAAGCAACCCCCAGAAAAGCAGGCCCGCATCGAGGAGGAGGTCGATTCGAGGATCGATGTTGGCGGCGAAGAATACAAAAATAATCAGAAGCAGAATTCGCTTCACGATCGTCAGGCGCCAGGCAGCCCTTACGGCCCCCGCAGCGACAGCAAAACACACCAAAACATCCACGGACAGGCGCACCCAGGCCCAGTGCGGTGCAAAAAAGGAGATGGTCAGAAAGCCAGCGGGGCCGTAGGTGTAAACCAGGTCGGTGCCGTACTGCCAGCCTTTCTGATGCGCGTAGTTCAGCACAGCGCTCCAGCCCGATTCGCCCAAGGTGCTGATCGGCACACGCGGCAGAGTCAGCACACTGAGCATCACAGCAAACGCGACAAGGAATTGGACAACTCCGGGCCGGGTCCAAAGTGAGCGCGTTTTAACAGGTTCGAGCGCAGTCGCGGGCATAAACAGGGAAGCGGCTCTGCAATTGGTGCGTTGGTGAGATTAGGACAAAGAGAGCGGCCATCGCGCAAGGGAATTCCTCGTCATTCCCCAGGCTCTCGATGAACGGAACCTTTAGGAAATGTCAAACGGGTTCTGTGTTCGCAACCATTGCGTGATCCTCTTAATTTCCTTATTTCCCGGCGTCCCACGCAACCGCACATGGGCCCAGCGGACCTGCGGGGCCACAAAGAGCCGGTGCATGGGCTGGACCGTGGCGTGGAATTGCGCCTGGACCGATTCTCGGGTGCGGCCCCGCGATTGGCCATCTCGCGCCAATCGCCGTTTCAGGCGAGTCCGGGCGGGGCATTCGAGAAAAATCCGCAGTGCGAAGAGCCGGCGAAGGGCTGGCCGGCGCAGCAGCCAAAGACCCTCGACGACGATGAGGGGTTTTGGCCTGAGAACTTGCGAGGCCGCCAAGCGGGTGTGCGTTTTGAAATCATAGGAGGGCACGCGCGCAGGGTGGCCGGCATGAAGCCTTTTCAATGCGTTCTCGAGGGCGTTCCAGTCAATGGCGCGCGGGTGATCGAAATTGAGCCGGGCGCGCCGGGCCGGAGTCAGGTGGGAGCGGTCGCGGTAAAAGTCGTCGAGGCAAATGCGCAGGACGTTGGGCGCCAGGGCGGTTTCGAGCTTCGTGGCCAGCCAGGATTTGCCCGAACCGCTGCCGCCGGCAATGGCGAGGAGCAGGGGCCGCCGCGCCTTTCGCGATTGGAGAGCAGCGGGCCGGGGTTGGGTCTGGTCAATCGCGCGCACGCGGCAAGAATAAGGCGGTGAGAGCAGCCGGCAGGAATAGCAGACCAGCGTAGAGCAAAGCGATGCGGTGATCGCCGACTCTGGAAAACAGGCCGAAAAAGACGGTTCCGGCTGCCGCTGTGACCCGGCCAATGTTGTAACAGAACCCCGCGCCGGTGGTTCGGAGCAGGGTGGGGAAAAGTGGGGGCAAATACATGGTAAAGAGGGCGAAGGCCCCCTGGCAAAAGCCGATTACAGGCAGCCAGCAGAGCAGAGCCAGGTGGTTGCGCGCAACGCTATAGGCGCCGAGCATCGCCGCGAAGTAGGCCAGGAACATCAGGGCGATGGTCAAACGGTATCCGAGGAATCGCGCCAGCCAGCCGGCAAAGAAGTTTCCCAAAATCGAGGACCCGATCACCAGGAACATGGCGGCATCAGCCAGGCGATTTTTTTGGGCCGGGGTCCAGGAAAGCACCTCAGGGAGATTGCGCAATTGCTGCTGATGCCAAAACATAAAGGCCCAGTGGGCGGTGAGGGAAATGCCGCAGACGACCGCGACGCAAATGGTAACCCGGCGCACCTCGCCGCGAAATAAATCCTTGAGACCGGGCATTTGCTCGACGCTCTGCCTGGCGCCGCGCCATTCCTCGGTTTCGGGCACAGCCCGCCGTATCCACAAGACCAGCAGGGCCGGGAGAATGCCGACCAGGAATAAATAACGCGGAGGGGCCTTGGCAAGAATTTGGTTGGCCAGGACAGCAAAGAGGATACCGATGTTGACGCCGGTCTGGAGCACGGCAGCAATCCATGGCCGCCAACGATGCGGCCAGGTCTCAGTCAACAGCGACGCGCCTACAGCCCATTCGCCGCCGATGCCCAGCGCCGAAAGAAAGCGGCAAAAGAGCAAGTGCCACCAACTGGTTGCGAAAAAGGAGAGGCCGGTGAACAAGGCGTAGGTGAGGATTGTGAAGCTCAAGGCGCGGGCGCGGCCCAGCCGATCGCCAATCCGGCCAAAAAAAGCGCCGCCAAAAGCCCAGCCCAGCAGAAACGCGGCCTGGATAATTGAGCCATAGCGTCCGACCCGGGGGTCAGTTGTGGTAGTGGCGCCCAGCAACTGCGCCACAAAGGGCGCCGCCACCAGCGTATAGAGATGCATGTCCAGCCCATCGAAGGTCCAACCCAGCCACGCTGCGATGCCGGAGCGCCACTGGTGGCGGGAGAGCCGGCGCAGTTCTCCTCGCTCAGTTGCAGCAGTGGGCGCCCTCAGATCGGTGGATTGCATGCCAGACCGATGATGGTGCAGGAACCAGCTATTGGGAAACCAGCCTAAAGTCCTTTCGATGACAGGATCTCACGCCAATGCGAGGCGGGGTAAAGCGGTCCCGGCTACGTCGATACGGCGTGGGAAACGGCGGCCTCGGCTTCAAGGGGCCGATCCTGACGGCCATTTGCAGGACGAGCCAGTGGCCCTGCCAATTGTTTCGGGGCCGGTCTGACCGAGAGGGAGCAAGTGACCAGTGTGCCGGATTTATTCGTCGGCTTGATGTCCAGGGTTGCGCCGATGGTATTGGCGCGATAATTCATGATGCGCAATCCCATGCGGTTCTTGGAGCCAGCAGGCTGAGAAAAGGGGAGGCCGTCATTTTTGATGGTCAGGACTAAGTGCTCATGCTGATGAGTCAGGCCAATCGAAACCTGCCGCGCTTTTCCGTGTTTGATCGCATTGCTGACGGCTTCCTGGGCGATTTTGTAAAGCTGAACAGTGCTGTGGCGAGGCAACGCGGGGGGGGCTCCTTTCGGATGAAACCCGCACTGGATGCCAAACATCTTTTGGACGTTTTCCGCCAGCCCTTTGAGAACCCCGCACAAATCATCACCGCTGGCGTCTAATGAACTGAACTGATGGGCCAGGTTATGGGTATGCTGAATGGTTTCGTCGATCAGGGCTTGGATTTTACGCGCTTCGCCGACGCACGCATGATTCTCGGTCGCCAGCCGGCGCTCCAAGCCCTTCAGCATCATGGACACCCCTGTCAGTTTTTGGCCAAGGTCATCATGCAGGTCAAATCCGATGCGACGCCGCTCGTTTTCGGCGATTTCGAGCAGTTCATTTTCGAGCCGTTTGCGTTCGTCAATGACGTTCTCCAGTTTGAGATTGGCGGCGCGCAAGTCCGCGGTGCGCTGCTCGACCCGCAGTTCGAGCTCTTCCTGGGCGCGCAGCAACTCCTCCTCGGATTTGCGCCGGGCACGCCGCACTTCGGCGTCGCGCAACTCCCGCTCAACGGCCGGCACCAGGCGCGCCAAGTGGTCTTTCATGATGTAATCATGCGCGCCGGCCTTCATTGCGGCCACAGCCGTTTCTTCTTCGATATAGCCCGAAACGATAATGAATGGAACGTCGAACTGGTGTTTTTTAATCAATTCGAGCGCCTCCGGAGCGCTGAAGCTGGGCATCGCATGGTCACAAAGAATGGCGTCCCACAATTGATTTTGGAGGGCAAGCTCCATGGACTCCGCGGTATCGACCCGCTGGCTAATGACATCGAAGCCGCCCCGGTCCAGAGCCCGAATCAGCAGCAAGGCATCGGATTGGGAATCTTCCACCAGTAACACGCGCAACGCGCGGCGCGCGCCGCCGGGGGTTCTCGATGCGCTAATGAAAGGGCCGATTGGGTTTGGTCTTGCCACGTGATTTGCTGCCAGGGCCAGAATTCGTTTTCAGTTTATTAAATTGGTCCTTAAGCGTTGAATATGGGCTATGTTTGCCAAAAGGGAATGGGGTTAAAACCCTAGGTTGCCAGGCACGCGGCCTATAACTGAGTTGGCTGCCAGCCTTTGTGGCGCAACAAGTCCAACAACCCACCTTTGCCGAGAAGATGTCCGGCGCCCACCACCACCATGGCCTGCTGCCGACTTCGCAGCAACTGCTCGATCCGTGGCGCCCAGCGTTTATTTCGGTTCCTGACGGAGCGTCTGAAGAGGGAAGGGGCTTCGATGCGGGAACGATTAAGCAGGGTATCCAATTGCGTGGTATCGCCGCAGTTCCAGGCGCGCCGCATCGCTTTCAGGAAAGCCCCTGTTTCTGCCAAGTCCTCAAGGGTTTCATCGAGCAATTGTTCGCCTTCACGGTTCGAAAACCGGGTCACTAGCCGGATTTGGAAATCGACGGATTCGAGTGTTTCAATTTTTTTATGCTGCTGCTGCGCCTTTTTAAAAAGATAATGGTCCACGCCGTTTTCCGAACTGAACCCAAGCCTCTGCATTTCCAGGGCCTCCAAGGAGATAGCGGCGACCGATGGTTTTACGAAATCGAAGATATCAGGAGGCAAACCGAGTTGCCGCACTTGCTGACGAAAGCGCGAATAGAGGCTGGGAGGAAGCTCCTCGCTTAGGATTTGGTCCTGCGGCAAAGCGCCGCGCTTGAGGAGTTCCTTCTGCGACGCCGGGTCTTCCAATCGAGCCATGTCGGTCTCGAACACCACAATGGCCGCATTGCTGAACGCTGTTTCAATCGCAGCAGGCATGGGATAATCCTCTGGTTTCATCACATGAATGGCCCCTAGCAGAAAAACGGTCGCATTGGCGCTATCAAGTTTCCAAAGCAAATGCCGGCAGGGGCTTCTGGTGCTGGAACGCTGGGCCGGCGGCGCAGGGGATGCTGGAGGAGGCGCAGGATTGGATAATTGTTGAGGGCTGGAAAAGCCTGAAATCGGCTCGCGCGCGGGCATGGATTGGGCAGAGGAGGAGAAGGGCGCCCCTTTCAAAGGAGCGGCAGTGGCCGAAATGGAGAGCCACACTCCCGCCAACCCCGCACAAAGAGCCTGTCTTAAAAGTAGAATTGCCGCTATTCGTCCTCGACCTCTTGGTCGTCCGCGTCCTTGAAAGCCCTGAGAATTCGAGCAGGAAGAATGAGAACGAGGAGGATGGAGCCGGCCAACTTCAAAACAGGCACTAAGAAAAAAACAATTGGTTAGCCGCTTCATCCGGAGTGCGTCATGTCTTCTGGCCGCACCCATTGGTCGAATTGCTCGGCCGTCACAAAGCCCAGTTCCAGGGCAGCCTGACGCAGTGAAATATTCTCCCGGTAAGCCTTGAGGGAGATTTGGGCGGCCTTTTCGTAGCCAATGTGCGGGTTGAGGGCCGTCACCAGCATCAGCGAGTTTTCGAGGTGCTCGTGGATGCGCTTTTCGTTGGGCTCGATCCCTTGGGCGCAATGGTCGTTGAACGAGCGTGCCGCCTGGGCGAGGAGTTCAATTGAATCCAGCACGTTCTGCAGGATGACCGGCTTATAGACATTGAGCTGGAAGTTGCCTTGTGAACCGGCGAAAGCCACCGCGTGATCATTGCCAAACACCTGAACCGACACCATCGTCAGGGCCTCACACTGTGTCGGGTTAATCTTGCCGGGCATGATGGACGAGCCCGGCTCGTTTTCCGGCAATTTCAGCTCGCCAAGACCGGCCCGTGGTCCCGAGGCATACCAGCGCACGTCGTTGGCTATTTTCAGCAGAGCGCCGGCTAGCGTTCGCAATGCCCCACTGAGGGTCATCATCGCGTCGTGGGCCGAGAGGGCGGCAAACTTGTTGGGTGCCGAGACGAAGGGTTTGCCCGTTTCCACGGCGATTTTGCGCGCCGCTGCTTCCCCGAAGCGAGGATCGGCATTCAGGCCCGTGCCGACCGCCGTTCCACCGATGGCGAGGGCGCACACTCCCGGCAAAACGCTGTGGAGAGCGCCGAGCGCCTCGTCGAGTTGCGCTACCCAGCCGGAAATCACCTGTCCAAGCGTTAGAGGCGTGGCGTCCTGGAGGTGTGTCCGGCCTATCATCGTTATCTGCGCGAAGGCTTTGGCTTTCGCATCGAGCGTGTCCCGTAGCAATCGAATAGCAGGCGCCAGGACGTTCTCCGTCTGCTCGACTGTGGCGATGTGCATGACGGTCGGGAAGGTGTCATTGGAAGATTGGCTTCGGTTCACATCTTCGTTTGGATGGATCGGCTTCTTTGAACCCAAAATACCACCGGCAAGCTGAATGGCGCGGTTGGCGATGACCTCATTGGCGTTCATGTTGGTTTGAGTGCCCGACCCCGTTTGGAACACAACGAGCGGAAACTCCGCATCCAGCTTCCCTTCGATTACCTCCTGGGCCGCAGTCACAATCAAATCGGCCTTCTCCCGCGTCAATTGGCCCAGGTCAGCATTGGCCAGGGCGGCGCATTTTTTGAGAATGCCCAAGGCACGGATGACAGGCCGGCCCCAGCGGTAACGCTCGACACCAATCTGGAAGTTGTGGCGTGAGCGTTCCGTCTGGGCGCCCCACAGATGCTTTGCGGGAACTTTGACTTCGCCCAAGGAATCCTCTTCGATACGGAAACCGGCTGCGCTGGCAATTGTCATGGTGGCCTGTATTAGGCGCGCACCGCGGAGCGGCGGTGCGGATAGCCGCGGGCTTCGACCTGAATGAAACCCACGGCTACAAGCGAGTGTCGCTCGGCGACAGCCGTTTTGCCAGCCTATTTGCGCGGAATTACGCTCGCCAAGCCGCCCGCGGGATGCTCGTGTCTTCTCACTTTTTGTTTCCGGCCGATGCCGTGGAAAACATCTCGGCCATCCGTTTCTTCATCTCTTGGGGCGAGACGTCCTCAATGTGCGTCAGGAGCATCCATTTGTGCCCGAACGGATCGGTGAGTGATCCGCTGCGGTCACCCCAGAACTTGTCGGCAACAGGTTCTGTGACAGAAGCTCCCGCGCCTACGGCGCGCTCGAACGCCGCGTCCACGTTCTGCACGTACAACGCAAGTCCCACCGGCGATCCTTCGAGGCTCTCAGGCGACACGTTCCCATGCTCCGGGCATTCTTCACCCAGCATGATAATGGAATCTGCGATCTGCAATTCTGCGTGGGCAACTTTGCCGTCGGGCCCCGGCATGCGCACGCGCTCACGCGCGTCGAAGCCGCGTTTGTAGAACTCAATGGCTTGCGCCGCGTTCTTTACCGTCAGGTACGGTGTCACGGCATGAAAGCCATCAGGAATGTATTTTACGTTTGTTTTCATAACACCAGCAGCATGGCGTAGGGTGGCCTGTTCATTCTATTGGGGTGTGCACCCCACTTGAAAAGGGAGTCCGCTGCTTACGGCTTATATCCCGCAGGCAACGTGGCGTCGCGGGCTCTTTGATTATTCATGAGGCTGAGATAAAAGTTCTCGAGCGTCTCTTCTTCGCGGGCGATTTCATAAACGGGGATGCCGCGCTCGACCAGGAGGCGAACCACGCGGTCGGCCCCGATGTCGTGTCCCAGCGCGACCAGCCTGCCATCGCGCACATCGGTGATGAGCCGGCAATCGCGGAGTTCCTTCACAGCCAGCGGGAAATCGCCGACGTTGAGCCGGACCCACCGGGTGGCCTCGCGCGTGGCCGAGAGTGTGCCCTCGAAAACCATCCGGCCCTGGTTCAGGACGGCGATACGCGAGCAGAGGTGCTCGACCTCATTGAGGAAATGCGACGAGAGCAGGATGGTCAGATTGAGTTCGCGATGCAGCCGGAGGATGGTCTGGCGCATTTCATGGATGCCTTCCGGGTCGAGGCCGTCGCTGGGCTCGTCCAGGATAAGGAGTTCGGGCCGGGGCAATAGGGCTTGGGCGAGGGCCAGCCGTGTGCGCATGCCATGGGAGTAGGTCCGCACTTTGCCACGCTCGCGCCCGGTGAGGCCGACCCAGTCGATGACTTCACGGATGCGCGTCCTGGAGGTCGGCGCGGTGTAGGAGCTGAAAATCTCGAGGTTGCGCCAACCGCTCAAGTAATCGTAAAAGGCCGGCGTCTCGAAAATGGCGCCTACCTTGAGCAATGCCTGGCGACGGTGGGCGGTCACGTCGAAGCCGCAAATGGTAATCTGCCCCTTGGTAGGCCAGACCTGGCCGAGCATCATCCCGATGGCGGTGCTTTTGCCGGCCCCATTATGGCCGAGCAGACCGTAAATCTCACCCGCCGGCACCCTTAGGGTGAGGTCCTGGACGGCAAAGCGGTTCCCAAACCTTTTGGTGACATTCTCGAGATGGATCATGGGCTTTGTTGAATCGTGCCGGAGAGTTCGA
This sequence comes from Verrucomicrobiia bacterium, assembly GCA_035946615.1. Lineage (NCBI taxonomy): Bacteria > Pseudomonadati > Verrucomicrobiota > Verrucomicrobiia > Verrucomicrobiia bacterium. The sequence continues at coordinate 53,346 of DASYZB010000161.1, read as the reverse complement.
GCAGGTTTTTGATATGGCCATCCGCATAGAGGAAATTGACCTCCTTTTTCGGGCCGCGCGCGGCATGGAACCGGTCTTTATCGAACATGAGCGGGATTTGGTGCGGATTAAAGCTGATGCCCAGGGCGGAGAGGTGATCGGCGTCTTCGCCATTGAGAAGGCTGTTCCAGGAATAGCTGCTGCCGGTTGTTTCAAAAACTCGTTGCCGGTCGGAAGGGCAATCCAGCACCTTGAGATTGCCCAAGTTATTGCTCAGCACACGGTCCGGGCTTGGGAGATCGTTGGAAGTGGTCAGCGAGTAATCGCGCATGATGGGGAGACGATTATTGTTGTCCTGGACGTAAAGCTGAAGGGCGATGCCGATCTGGTGCAGGTTGCTCAGGCAGGCGGTGGCGCGGCCAGACTCCTTGGCCCGGCTCACAGTCGTAAGTAGCAGGCCGCTTAAAATGGCTATAATGGCAATGACGACCAGCAATTCGATGAGGGTGAAGGAACTACACAGAAGAGTTTTAACAGAAGCAAACGAAGAGGATTGGGATATGGTTTGCAGCAGGGTCCCTTCGAGGGGGTCATTGAAAGTTGCATAGGGGTTTCGATGCAGGCCACTGCGCCAAATACACTGTGCAGGCGGTCTATTCATGCGACCTGGGTTTGCCTCAGCACGGTGGAGAACTGCATTGCCGCTCATTCCCTTCGTTCTCTTCGTTTGCTTCTGTTCAAAATCTTTTGTCATGGACCTCCGCGGAAGGGGCGGCCACTTTCCATCACGCGCTGAAGTTCCTCCAGGACCGGGGCTAGTTCGGCTTTGGTCTGCGGTGAGCTCTGGCTATAAAAGGTTTTCAGGCCAATGGTGCGTATTTTACCCTGGAGTTCCTCACTGAGAATGGGGGGGCCGTTGGTGCCCGGAGCAATGCCCTCAGCGCCGCCGGCTTGGAGTCTGGCCTCGGCCTCTCGAAGCCGGCGCAGGGCGTCATCGACCGCTTTGCGCCGTTTCTCTTCAGGCAACTGCTCGAAGGAGGAGAGCATTTGCTTGAAGCCAGTCGGCATAGTGGCATCAATGAAGCGGCCCTTTTCCTCGTCAGTCATTTGCTTGAGCCAACTCCAGGTGACGCGTTCCAGGCGCGCTTTGCGCCGCTCCTCGACCGACAGGGAGTTCAACATCCGGGCCAGCTTGTCAATGGCCCTGGCACGGGCGTTGGCTGAGAGCTTGCTTAAATCAATGGACTCGGCGTATGCCTTCACTTTATCAGCGGTGACGCGGGAGTTCTTGGCAACGGAATAACCGACGATAGCGAGGACCCAAATTACGACGACGACGAGTGCCGAGAGGAAGACAGGACGCCACCGTTGAGTCTGCATGGGTCGATTGTATAACAGGGATGAAAAGTTACAAGGCGGCGTGGAAAGCGGGCAGCAATTCTCATTTTGGCGCCGCTGCCGCATTGATGTGGCAGCGGCGCTTCAAAACCTCAAAATGCGAATTGCTGGAAAGCGAGACCTCGCGGACCTCGCGGGTTTCAACCAACAAATTTGATGGCGGTTTGGCGGGGCTCGAACTATGCTTGGCGCCAGGCATTCACGATGGGTCCCGCAAAAACCGCGCTGGTGATCGATGATGACCCGGAGTTTCGCAATCTCCTGGCTGAAATTCTGCGCCAAAATCAGTGGCGCGTCCTGCTGGCCGAGGATGGTGAGCAAGGCATTCAATCGGCCAAAGAGCATCTCCCTGATGTGGTCCTGTGCGACCTTCTGATGGCTCATGGCAATGGATTCCAGGTCTGCCGGGCTTTGCGCGCGCTTGAACCCATCCATCGGCCCAAAATCATTGTTGCCTCGGGAAGTGATTTTCCCGCCGATCGGCAGGCCGCCTTCGAAGCCGGCGCGGATGATTACCTCATAAAACCCATCCGAAGCGCAGACCTGTTATCCGTACTCTCTCGAGTCACACCACAGTCCAATCGCCTTGAACCCCCTCCGGTTTCCCATGCTCCCAACGCCGCACCGCGCGCCGCGTCCTGGACGGAGGGGTTGCGCCTCAAATTCTGGGGGGTGCGCGGTTCGATCCCAACGCCGGGTCCGGCGACAGTCGAGTACGGCGGCAATACCTCCTGTGTCGAGGTACGGGCGGCCGCGCAAATCATTATTTTGGATGCGGGCACGGGCCTGCGCCCGCTCGGGGGCCAGTTGCTTGCCGAATTCGGCGATCAGCCTCTTGAACTGACTCTATTGCTCACCCACACGCACTGGGATCATATCCAGGGCCTGCCGTTTTTCCCCCTGGTTTACAGGCCGCAGAATCAACTGCGCATTCTCGGCTATGAAGGCGCCCGCCCCGGCCTGGACGCGGTCCTGACCAGCCAGATGGAGAGCCCGTTTTTTCCCATTGGTTTGAGCGAAGTGCCGGCCAATATCAAAATCGAAGAACTCAAGAACCTTGAATTCCATTTAGGCCAGGTCCGCGTGCAGGCCTTCTTTGCGTATCACCCCGGGATTTGCGTCGGTTACCGGCTATCTTACGGCGGCCGCTCGCTGGCCTTCTTTCCGGATAACGAATTGCGCTATTCTGAGAATCGCCCCGCCGGGCATGTCACGCCCCAGGCCGGAGCCGCTGAGTTTGCCCGAAACGAACACCGCAAGCTCATAGAATTCCTACGCGGCACGGATGTGCTCATTATGGATACTCAGTATGATCGAGAGGAATACCAAGCCCATATCGGCTGGGGACATGGTTGCCTGGACGAGGTCATCGAACTGGCGCTCGATTCCCAAATCAAACACCTGTTCTTGTTCCATCATGACCCTGACCACGACGACGCTAAAATCTCGCAAATGGTCAGCCACGCCCGCCAATTGGTCGGCCAACGCCACGGCCCACTTCAAGTCGAGGCCGCCCGCGAGGGTTTGGTCCTGGAATTGCCGGTCCTGCAAGTTCAAGGCGCTTGAATGCTCCCTTTGAGCTGTTAACAACCGATTCGTCTTCCAAGGCGCGGTGGGGCCGGTTAAAGACGGCGCATGGAACCGTTGATACCCCAGTCTTCATGTCGGTGGGCACTCAAGGCAGCGTCAAAGCCATTGACCCTCGCGAATTGCGCGAGATGGGCGCTCAAATCATCCTGGGCAACACCTATCACCTCTCTATCCGCCCCGGGCTCGACATCCTCCGCAGCGCGGGCGGCCTGCATCGATTCATCAATTGGCCCGGTCCCATTCTGACCGATAGCGGTGGGTTCCAGGTTTTCAGCCTCGCAACCATTCGCAAAATTCAGGCGCATGGCGTCGAGTTTCGCTCTCATCTGGACGGCTCACTTCTGTTCCTCGGCCCCAAAGAAGCCATGGCCATCCAGAGCCAGCTCGGTTCGGACATTGCAATGGCCTTTGATGATTGTCCTCCTCACACCAGCACCCCGCGTGAATTGCGGGCTGCCGTCGAGCGCACCATCCGCTGGGCCAAAGAATGCCGGGAACAGCCGCGCGCCACCGGGCAACTCGTTTTTGCAATCGTTCAGGGTGGCATCGACTCCTCGCTGCGCGAGGAGTGCAGCCGCGAGTTGGTTGCCCTTGATTTTGACGGCTACGCTATCGGTGGGGTGAGTGTCGGCGAGCCTGAGCCGGAGATGATGCGGGCAATTGAAATGACCGAAAAGCTGCTGCCTGCCAACAAAGCCCGATATGCCATGGGCCTGGGCACCCCGGCGCAGTTGGTCGAATTAGTGGCCCGTGGTGTCGATATGTTTGATTGCGTCCTTCCGACGCGCGTGGCGCGCAACGGCACCGCCTTCACGTGCAAGGGCAGCATCAGCATCAAGGCGGGCGCTTGTAAGGCCGATTTCAGGCCCATTGAAGAGGGTTGCGACTGCTTTGCCTGCCGCCATTTCACCCGCGCCTATTTGCGGCATCTGCTGAATGTGGGAGAAATCCTGGGGCTTCGGATGCTCAGCGTTCACAATACGCGCATGTACTTGAAGGTAATGGAGGATGTGCGCACGGCCATTGCTGCAGGAACGTTCGCCCAATTCCGGCGCGACTTCGCCGCCACGTACGTCCCAACACAGCGCGTCCTGCTCGCCCGCGCCGCCGAAGCAGAGCGCTGAGCTTGCCCTGCAGCGGCGACACGCCCCTCGAAGCAAAGAGCTCTTTTGGGCGTGGAAGAAAGGCCCGCGAGCCGGTGCGCTCGGCGGGCCTTTGGTGCGGGAACAGGTTTCTTAATTAATCCACCGCTATCTTCCTCGGCTTCACGCGCTCGGATTTGGGCAGGGTCAGGGTCAGAACCCCCTGGTCCATTCGCGCCGAAATCCTCGCGGTATCAATAGCCGGGTCGAGCTCAAACACGCGCCGGAAACCGCCGTTTTGCGATTCTCGGAAGAGCGGGTTGCCCGGCAACGCTTCTTCGGTGCGATGGCCGGTGATTGTGATTTCATTGCCTTCCAACGTGATCTCAAGGCCACCCTTGTTGACGCCGGGCATCTCCGCTTCGAGCACATACCCATCTTTGTTCTCGAAGATGTTTACCTCCGGCGAAACGTATTCGGTGGACCGCTCCGCATTGACGGGGCGTTGTTCCTTTTGGACAGTCGTCGTTTTCATCTCATCTTCCTTTCTCGATGCTTTAACAATGTTCTCTAAAGGAAGGCATCAGCTCACGTTCACATCAATATGTTTGGGCTTGGCTTCCTCCGCCTTGGGCAAGGTGATGCTCAGGATGCCGTCCTTGTACTGTGCTTTGACTTTATCCACCGCGACAGGCGAAGGCAAAGTAACCGTCCGCTGGAACCGGCCAAAGAACCGTTCCGCGCGATAGACTTCGGCGTCTTTGTGTTCGTCCTCGCTCTTACGTTCGCCCGAGATACTCAGGCTGCCGTCGTGGAGGGATAGATCGATGTCTTCCTTCCTCATCCCGGGCAGCTCGAGCCGGACGTAGAGGTTGTCGTTATCCTCATACATATCCAAAGCGGGTGTCCAGCCGCTCAAGAGTTGCGAGGTGCGGGCCAACTCGGTAAGGGGGGCCTCGAATAAGCGGTCGATTTCATCGCGCAAATCCGTCAGCCGTCCAAACCCATGCCAGGTTGCCAAATCAGGTCTCTGCCATCTTACAAGATTATTCATATTGTTGTATTCCTTTCTAATCAGGTTGAATCAACAAGAGATATTTAGCTTTGGAGATGCCAACGGAACGATTAAAGCCACAAGATGCTTATAATTAATGTATTACTCATAAAAAAGACGGTCGGATAAATGTTGTTTTTGGGACATAATGGCACAAACCCCACAAATCCCGGCGGAGTATTTGAGACATTTAGTCCCAAGAATGGAACTGAAGAGCAGCTAAACTATTTCACCAAACGGGCTGCGTTGGTCTTGAGATAGCTCTGGAGTGTAGCAATACCGGTCATGTGCGTTCGAACGGCCCTTTGCCCTTGTTGCTTGAGCATTTTGTATTGGATGAGCGTTTTACCAAGTTGCACGATGAGGATATAGGCGTTATTGACCTGCCAGAGTTGGCCTTTGGCCAAGGCACGGGAAGGGGCGTTCCGGGCTGGTTTCATTTTTAATCAGACTGTCCAGGAGGGTGGTTTATTCAAAATAACGTTAAGGAAAGGCTATCCGAGCGCTGCGCGGAGGAGGTCAAATTTCTGTTTGCCTGAGTCTGGCGTTACAGGTTGTTTTGCCTTTTGATCGGCATGCTCGAGCAACTCGGGGGGCAGCTCCTTAAGGAATGGGGAAGGGTGGCATGGCGTAAACTGGCCAAATTTCTTACGGCTCGAACAATGACTGATGGTGAGCGTTTGCATTGCGCGGGTGACGGCCACGTAAAACAAGCGGCGTTCTTCATCCAGGGTTCCTTCTACTTTGGAGCGGGAGTGGGGCAGAAGTCCGTCTTCCAGGCCAACAATATAAACGTGCGGGAATTCGAGGCCCTTGCAGCTATGCATGGTGATGAGAGTGACAGCATTTTCGCCGCCGGAGTCCTCATCCTCGCGCTCGTTGTCCAGGGTAATCTCCTCCAGGAAAGTTTCCAGCCGCGCAGCCGCATTGGGCGGCACCAGGCTGGCCTCCCAGCCTGATGGCGTGGTGTTGCTGCCGTCCAACATGCTTATAAGCTCTTTCACATTTCGAATGCGGCCTTCCGCGGACTCAGGGTTCTTCTCGCTGCGGCGCAATTCATTCAAGTAGCCAATGTCCGTCAGGAACCGTTCAGCCCAGGCCGGCAATTGGGCAGCGGAGGATTGGGTATCCGCCAGCACAGTTCGTGTTTGCTCGATCCAGGCCCCAAATGCTTCGATGGCCTCACGGCTTCTGGCCTGGAACGTGGCCGTTACAGCCGGGTTTTTCATCGCGGTAAAAACGGAGCATTTGCGCTCGTGGCTCGCCCCCAGGAGCCGTTCCATGGTGTCATCGCTCAGACCTCGGGCAGGCACGTTGGCGATGCGCAGCAGGCTGATATCGTCGTGCGGGTTGAGCAAGGTCTTGAGGTAGGCCAGAAAATCGCGCACCTCGCGCCGGTCGAAAAAGCTTTGTCCGCCGATCAAATGATAACGAACCGAGGCCAGGCGCAGGGCAGTCTCCAGCGGTCGCGCCTGGGCGTTGGTGCGAAAAAGGATGGCTTGGTGGGGCCACGGCGCCCGTTGCGTCAGGCGGGCGTATTCGATCTGCTCGACAATGCTGCGCGCCTCTTCTTCCTCATGCTGGAACGTGTGCAGAAGGATTTTGGGGCCCTCGCCTTTTTGAGACCATAATTGCTTGCCGCGGCGGCGCACATTGTGCCGGATAAGGGCGTTGGCCGCGTTGAGGATGGTATTGGTGGAGCGATAATTTTGCTCGAGCTTGATCACTTTGACCTCGGGAAAATGCTTTTCCATCTCCAGCAGGTTGGCAATTTCGGCCCCACGCCACCCATAGATGCTCTGGTCGTCATCTCCCACTACACAGAGGTTGCGATGAACTTGAGTCAGGGCCTGGACCAATTGAAACTGCGCGGCATTGGTATCCTGGTACTCATCGACCATCACAAAACGGTACTTGGCACGGCAGGCCTCGAGGGCATCCAGATGCTCGGTAAACAGCCGCAGGGTGAGCAGAATCAAATCGTCAAAATCAACCGCGTTACACGCTCGCAACGCGGATTCGTACCGGGCGCGGATATGCTCCGCCATCGCATGCGCGTTCGGGTCCGAAAAAACCGCTGCGCGCTCTCCGCCGTTTCGAAAGCGGCTCAGCATCGACAGAATCGCGGCCGGGTCGGTCTTTGGCCCTTGTGTGGAGATGCGGGCCAGGATTTTCTTGATAGCCCCCAGTTGTTCGGATTCGTCGTAAATGACGAAATTGTGTTTATAGCCAAGCTTTTCGATATGCTGGCGCAGGATGCGAACGCAGAGTGAATGAAAGGTGCAGATGGTGGGCCGGCCAGCCCCTTGGCCTTCAGGCGCGGCAGCGCGCTTCGCTTGCGGCGTCAGTTTGCGGACCCGCTCCTGCATTTCGCGCGCGGCTTTGTTTGTAAAGGTAACCCCCAGGATGTGCCCCGGCTCAATGCCGCTCTCAATCAAGTGCGCAACGCGGTAAGTAATGACCCGGGTTTTGCCCGTGCCGGCCCCCGCCAGGATCAGCACCGGGCCGCCGATGGCCTCGACAGCCTGGCGCTGCTGCGGGTTCAATGAACTCAAATGCAACACAGCGCCCAGTTTAGAGGCCGGTGGATAAGAGGCCAAGCGCACATTGGAAGGAAGTCATTGGGCTAATCCTGTTCGCGCCTCTGCCCTACTCGATGCCAGGATGACCTTTTGTGCCTTGCCTCGCCATTCAGGCAAAGCCTAGCTCCCGTTGCCATCATTGGTTTTCTCGGCCAATTCATGCCAGCGCTCGTATAAGCGGGTCACCTCAGCCCGGGCGGCTTCCAAATCCCCAATCAGCCCGTGGGCCTCGCGCGACCGCTTGGCGTGGAATTCAGGATCATTCAAGGTGGTTTCTATTTCCTCGACGCGGCTTTCAGCCGAGAGGATCGATGCCTCCATCGTTTCGAGCTCACGCTTTTCCTTGAAGGAGAGTTTCCGTGGGCGAACCGGTTTGGGCGGGTTGGCCGTTTCGGCCTTTCGGGTTTGGGTTTTGGCGAAGCTCGCGTGGACGGCTTCCCGCAGGACATCGCGCTCCTTCTTTTTCTCGAGATAATAGGAGTAATTGCCTCGTTGGACGAACAAACCGCCCTCCTCGAAGGCGACAATTTGGTCACAGATGCGATCCAGGAAATAGCGATCGTGACTGACCACCAGCACGGTGCCGTCGAAATCAGCGAGGGCCTCCTCCAACATCCGCAGGCTGGGCAAATCCAAATCATTGGTCGGTTCGTCCAGGACCAGCACGTTGCCGCCGCGCCGCAAGACTTTAGCCAGCATCAGCCGGGCCCGTTCCCCGCCGGAAAGCCGGGACACCGGCTCGTTCGCGCGTTCATCCGCGAACAAAAATCTCCGCAGATAAGAGCGCGCGCTTAAATGTTGCTCGCCAAACAGCACCGTTTCGCTCCCCTCGGAAATCTCCTCGAGCACTGTTCCTGTGGCGTTGAGTTGCATGCGCGCCTGATCGATATAATTGAAGACTACCCGTTTGCCGATCTCGACGGTGCCCTGGTCAGGGGAACGTTCGCCCAGGCAGATGCGCAGCAAGGTGGTCTTGCCTGCGCCGTTGTGCCCGACGATGCCCGTGCATTGCGCCGGATCGAGCGAGAGCGTCAAACCGCGAAAAAGCCATCGTTCCCGCTCGCCTTGGCCAACCTTGGCGCCCGCATGGCCCAAATGAATGGCGTGATTCCCCAACGCGGGCGGCGGAGGAATGAGCAAGTCCATCTCGCGCTCGTCCGGGGGCGCTTCGAGACCTTGGACTTGGTAATAGGATTCGAGGCGATGGCGCGGTTTGGAACGTTGCGCCCGGACGCCTGCGCGCACCCAATCCAGTTCTTCGCGCAAGAATCGCTGCCGGCGCCGCTCCGATTGTTCGGCAATCTGCTCACGAATGGCCTTCGATTCCAGGTAGGCCGTGTAATTGCCCCGATGCCAAAAGCAGCGGCCCTCGGCCAACTCGATGACCCGCGTGGCTATCCCATCCAGGAAATAGCGGTCGTGCGTCACGAAAATAGCCGCCCCGGGGAACTCGCGCAGGAAATCCTCCAGCCACAGAATGGATTCGGCGTCCAGGTGGTTGGTAGGCTCGTCAAGCAGCAGCAAATCCGGTTGGGGCGCCAGGGCGCGGCAAAGGGCCACGCGCCGTTTTTCGCCGCCCGAGAGCGGTCCCACCAAGCCATCCAGCGGGGGAGCGGCCAGGGCCGAGGCGGTTGTCCGGATGCGGGCGTGCAGCTTCCACCCCTCTGCGCTGTCGATTTGGTTGAGCAAGAGCGCCAGTTCGGCGTCGGTTCCTTCTCCCGATTCATAGCGCCGCAACCACTCCATCAAATCGGCTGCGCCCGCTTCGATATTTTGTCGCACTGTGAGGTTGTCATTCAACTCGAACTCCTGCGGCAGATACCCGATGCGCAAGCCACGCCGCCGCGACACTTCCCCTGAATCGGCATGTTGCTGGCCGGCCAGGATGCGCAACAAAGTGGTTTTGCCGCAACCGTTCCGGCCCAAGAGCCCCACCTTCTCGCCCGGGGCGACCGAGAGGGTGGCCCCCTGAAGCAGACATTGATGGCCATAAGCCAGGGCCAGGTCGTTGGCCGTCAATAAAGCCGGTCGGGTAACATTCATGCGCGCTAAACAATTGCCGGTTTCGAGTCGGCGACGAGACAAGTTGTGCCATAGCCGCTGCACCCAGGCGAGCGGTTCCAATCCATCCCGCGCCTATAGAGACACAGAAGGTGTGAAACTTGCCGCGAGAGGGGAAACTCCCCAGTGCCAATGCGGTCCGCCCGCTTGATTGTGTCCCATGAATAACATTGTCGGTTTGGCATTGCTGGGGGGCGGAGTTGTATTGCTCATCTTCGGCTTCAACGAGTCCCAATCGTTCGGTTCGGAGGTCTCGCGCTTCTTTACCGGCAATCCTACCGATCGCTCGATGTGGTTCTTGATCGGAGGGGCCGTGGCGGTGTGTGCGGGCCTGATTCTCAGCATTCGCGGCACCCGCAAGGGATAAGGCCTAACAGTCGCTTGCCTGGAGGAAGAATAGAACAAATCCGCCGGGTTCGGCTGGACCTTGCCGCTCGCAAAAGCGGGTGCTCTGCCAGGACCAATGACAAGGTCAGTTCCAAACCTTTGTAGGAGACGACGTAAGGAGTTCTGATCAAGATTGCCAGCGTGGCCGCCTTGGGTTCATCCGGAAGTTGCTGATCAGAGATTCCTTACGTCGTCTCCTACACTCAGGAATTAGCGCCGTGCTCTACCCGTAATAATCCAGTGGCGATTGACTTTTCTTTGGAAACCCTCTATTCCGCCGGTGGATTGCTCACATTGGAATATCTTGCTGAGTTGCTGGACAAAAACCGCGACGCCGCGGGGGCCCGGGTAAAAGAGTTCTCGATAGGCGGCCAGATGTTCGCCTTTAACTCAGGCCCGGCGATCATGGGGGTCATTAATCTGTCGGCTGACTCGTGGTACCGAGAGAGCGTGTGCCTGACGACCCAGAGCGCGCTTCGGCGAGCCATGGTGCTGAAGGCCCAAGGGGCAGACATTATGGATGTAGGGGCTGAATCTACCCTGGACCACGCGGCGCGGACCGGAGATGCCGCCCAGTCGGCGATGCTCATTCCAGTGATTAGGTCTATACGTCAGGCCGGGATCACCGTCTCGGCCGAGACCTATCACTCGAACGTCGGCCAAGCTTGCCTTGAAGCTGGGGCTCAGGTCTTAAATCTGACGGGCACCGACCCCGATGAGGAACTCCTGCGCGCGGCAGCGGCCCATGATGCGGCAATCATTCTTTGTTATGTGCAGGGAAGAAATGCGCGTGAGGTCGGCGATTTCGATTTCAGCGGCGATCCCATCGGCCTGATGCGGGATTATTTTGCGCGTCAAATCGAGCGCGCCATCCGGTGCGATGTGGGAAAAATCATTCTGGACCCGGGTCTTGGGTTTTATTACCGCAATTTGCAGGATAGCGCGGTGCGAATTCGCCACCAAATGTCCGTCTTTTTAAACACCTTCCGCCTGCGCGCGCTGGGCTATCCAATCTGTCACGCACTGCCCCATGCCTTCGAGTATTTCGCCGAGGAAGTCCGTTGCGCCGAACCGTTCTTTGCTGCGCTCGCCGCGCTGGGCAAAACCGATATGTTCCGCACTCACGAAGTGTCCCGGACACGCGCCGTGCTGGAAACGCTAAGCGCCTTCCGAGGGCAGTAGGGGCGAATTGCCGCCATTAGTCCTTGTCCTCCTGGTCGTCCTCGTTCTCGAAAGACCTGAAAAATCGAGGACGAGGAGGAGAGGGAGCCGGCCATTTTCAAAACACGTTCTTAGAGGACTGCCGCAATCCAAGGCCCTTCGTGCGGCTTCGGCCTTGTCGCAAGGAAAACCCCCTCCTCCTGTGACTGGGTGGTCCAGTGCTCGAGCACCTTCAGCCCGTGTCGCGCAAGCCATGAGCGCACCAGCTCGGGGGTGTGGCGCCAGGAGAAAAATAGCCGAATCGATTCGCCCGGCTTGAATTCGAAAGCGTGGGCGTCCACCACGATGCGCCGCTGCCGGTGAAAATCAAAGAAGACCGTAATGCGTTTTGCGCCCCCGCTCTCGGTGCTGTCCTCAATTGCGAACCGTAACTGGCCGTCGTTCCGTTCCACACCGAGATCGAGCAGGAACGTCATGAGCCAATCGCGGGTCAGCGCGTTATCGTACTGCGGCAGGACGCGTTGAACACCGGCCAAGTAATCAGCGCCCGGCGCCAGGTTGGCGCTGAGCAGCAGGCCGTCTCCCGCTCGCAACAGGCCCGAGAGCCGCGGCAGGATAACGCCCGGCTCAAAATTCGGGAGCATGCCGAAAAACGTGAACAGGCGAGCCGGTTCGGTGCGTTGGGCAGCGGTCGAAAAGCGCAGGCCAAACGCTTGCTGAAGCGTTGCGGGCAATTCTTCAGCCGTTGCGAGGTCGCAAACCAAGGGCAAACAGTTGTTCTCAGGGATGATTTGGATGGCGCTTTGGTATGCAGTCAAAACCAAGGCGCTGCTCACATCGCAGGGTGTGTAAAAGAGCTCCTTCATGGACTCTGAGACAAGCTGAAGAAGGCGCGAGTCCTTTTGGCCGCCACCGCAGCCCAGGCCAATCACATGCAGGGGTTTTGCTTCAACCCGATTCGCGGTGGCGATGAAGCTCCGGTCATAAATGGCCGCGCAATCCGGGTCGTTTCGCGCGGGAGAGCAGGCCTGGTACAGGGCCAGCCATTTCTGCCCCTGCTTCACGCTGTCGTAATGGAATTTGTGGTTTATTTCCCGGCGCCCCAGCGACTCGATCAAGTCTCGCCGGACATTCTCGGGAAATTGGCTGCGGTCAAAGACCAGTCGCGCAAGGGACGGCATCAGGCATGGCGCTACTGCGGCCAGAGCGAAAGGTTTTGCTGGGCGAGTTTAAGGATGATAAATCCCGGCATCCAATCCAGGAGCAGGAAGATCAAAATAACGCCCAGCACAGGGGCAAGGTCCAACCGGGCAAAGCGCAAGGGCAGTGGCCGCAGAGGGGCGAGCAGGCGAGTTGCGGTTGCGGAGATGAACTCCCACAGGGGATTGCTGCCCAAATAGACATAACTGGCGACCAGGTGAAGGAGCAGAAAGATCGGCAGGAGATACTTCAGGGATAAAAGCAACGCGGCCCATATCAACAATCCTTGTTCGAGTAAATGGGCCCAGGTATGGACGGGAGTGATAACACCCAAACGGACCAGCACAGGCTGGAAGGAAACCCATAAAAAAAGAACCCAGCCTATCGAAAGAGCAAGTTGGATTGGCCATGGCCAACGCCCCAAGCGGCCTAGTTGCAAACGAACCAGTTTCTGGATGGGGTCGGGCTGCAGAGCGCCGCGGTTGACCAAAACCAAGAGCCAAAAATAAAAAACCGTCGCCACCCGAAGAAAGCTCAGGGCAGAATACGCCAGGCTTGGCAGCAACAGGTCGCTGCGAAAAGCCAGAACGACCGGACCCAAATCCAACTTTGGATTCCACCCCGCCGGCGCGCCGATTTCCCGATAAAGCAAGGCGCGCAAGGCCAGGAGCAAAAGTAATCCCGGCAAAAACAACCACCCCTCCAGCCTGCGGCGCTCGGCCCGTCTGAGGGTGCCCACCAGGGTAACGGGCAAAGGGCGGGCCAGTGGGTCCAAATGGTGCGAGCGCCAGCTCAGCCATAGCGAGAGCGCTGCCAGGTTCAAGATGAAATCAATTAAACCCACGGCCTAACGCCGCTTTGCGGCTTACATCATTTTCAGAAGTGTATCTGCCATTTCCGACGGAGTCGGCGCTACGCCGATCCCCGCGGCCCGAAAAGCTGCAATCTTGGCCGCAGCGGTCCCTTTGCCGCCGCTGACGATGGCTCCGGCGTGGCCCATGCGCCGGCCCGGCGGCGCCGTGGCCCCGGCAATAAAGCCGGCGACCGGCTTCTTGCAGTGCCGCTGAACCCATTCCGCCGCCTCTTCCTCAGCCGACCCGCCAATCTCGCCAATCATGATAACACCCTGCGTTTCGGGATCGGCATTGAACATCTGCAGAACATCCAGGTGCGACGTGCCATTGACCGGGTCGCCGCCGATACCGACGCAAGTGGATTGGCCAACCCCGCGGCAAGTCAACTGCCACACCGCTTCGTACGTGAGGGTGCCGCTGCGCGAGACCACACCGATATGGCCCTTTTTGTGAATGTACCCCGGCGCAATCCCTATCCGGCAGCCCCCAATCGAGTCCTTGCCCTCCCCCGGGGTGACGATGCCCGGACAATTTGGCCCGATTAAACGCGTCCGCTTTCCTTCCATTGCCCGCTTAACTTTGACCATGTCTCGGACAGGAATGCCTTCGGTTATGCAGACCACCAGGTCCAGGCCGGCATCGACCCCCTCGAGTATCGCATCCGCCGCAAAGGCCGGCGGCACAAAAACAGCCGAAGCCGTTGCGCCCGTTTGTTTCATGGCCTCGGCGACTGTGTCGAAGATGGGGACTTTGTTTTCAAAGAGCTGGCCGCCTTTGCCGGGAGTGACCCCTGCCACCACCTGCGTTCCATAGGCCAGGCTTAATTGCGTATGGCGCGCGCCGAAACTGCCGGTGATGCCTTGAACCACCAGCCGCGTTTGAGGAGTTACAAGGATTGACATAAGAATTATTTCCCAGCCACAGCTCGCACCACTTTTTGCGCAGCATCAGCCATCGAATCCCCGCTGATGATCGTCAACCCCGACGCGGCGAGGGTTTGTTTGCCGGCGGCGACGTTATTGCCTTCCAGCCGCACCACAAGCGGCAGTTTCAGACCCGTCTCTTTAATAGCGGCGACGATGCCGGTGGCGATGACGTTGCAATCCATAATCCCGCCGAAAATGTTCACCAGAATCCCCTTCACGTTGGGGTCCTGCAGGATAATGCGGAATGCGGCGCTAACTTGCTCGGGACTGGCGCCGCCGCCGACATCGAGGAAATTGGCCGGCTGCCCGCCAAAGTGCTGGATAATGTCCATGGTGGCCATAGCCAGGCCAGCCCCGTTGACCAGGCAGGCTATATTCCCTTCGAGCTTGATGTAATTCAGGCTGAATTTACTCGCCTCAGTTTCCAGCGGAGCCTCCTCAGCCAAATCGCGCATGGCCTGCAGGTCTGGATGGCGATACAGGGCGCTATCGTCCAGGGAGAGCTTGGCATCGACAGCCATGAGGGCGCATTTGCCTTCCGCAGTCAGGATGATACATAGAGGGTTAATCTCGACCAAGGTGGCATCGGATTCCCACCAGGTGTTAAAAACCCCCATGAGCAGCTTTGAAGCCTGATTGATTAAATCCCCAGTTAACCCGAGGGAAGCGGCCACTTTGCGCCCCTGGTAAGGCATCATGCCGACTGCTGGATCGATGGGTTCCTTTATGATTTTTTCAGGCGTTTTGGCAGCCACTTCTTCGATGTCCATTCCCCCTTCTGTGCTGGACATCAGCACGGGGCGGGCGGTGGCGCGGTCCAGCAGGACGGCCAGGTAGAGTTCTTTCTGGATATTGGGGGCCAGGGCCACCAGCAACTTGCTCACCAGCCGGCCCTCGGGACCGGTCTGCTTGGTCACGAGCACGTTGCCAAGCATCGCTTGGGCGTTCTCAAACACCTCTTGCGCCGTTTTACAGATTTTGACTCCTCCCTTGAACCCGCTTTTGAAGGCGCCTTTGCCGCGGCCGCCCGAATGGATTTGGGATTTGACAGCCACAATGCGCGCACCCTGGACAAAGAGTTGTTCGGCAATGCGTTTGGCAGCTTCCGGGGAATCGCACACGTCGCCCGCGGGCAGGGCGACGCCCTGCCGGGCTAATAATTGCTTGGCTTGAAACTCGTGAATGTTCATGGATGGTAGTTAAGGCCTAGAAGTACTCCGGGCCTGCCCTTTCTGGCAGGTGTGCCGATTCGCTCAAAACCAAACCGCGGTAGCGGTCCGGCGGGTTCATTTCCGCTCTTTGAGTGGGATGTAATGGTTCAGGGTGGGCCCGGTATAAATCTGGCGTGGGCGATAAATGCGGGTGGGGGCTTCCATCACTTCGCGATAATTGGCAATCCAGCCGGGCATGCGCCCGATGGCGAACATGACCGTGAACATCTCGACCGGGATGCCGATAGCCCGCATGATGATTCCGCTGTAGAAATCGACGTTCGGATAGAGCTTGCGCTCGACAAAATAAGGGTCGCTCAGGGCGGCTTCTTCGAGGTGCTTGGCGATATCTAGCAGAGGGTCCTGGATGTGCATCTTGGAGAGCACCTCGTCGCAGGCCTTCTTGATGATCTTGGCGCGCGGATCGTAGTTCTTATAGACCCGATGGCCGAATCCCATGAGGCGTTTGCCGCTGTTCTTGTCTTTGGCTGCGGCAATGAATTTCGAGCCGTTATCGCCGGAGTCGTGGATGGCCTGGAGCATTTCCAGCACAGCCTGGTTGGCCCCGCCATGCAGCGGACCCCACAAAGCGCAGACCCCGGCGGCGGCGCTGGCAAAAAGGTTGGCCCGGCTGGAAGCCACCATCCGCACTGTCGCTGTCGAGCAGTTTTGTTCGTGATCGGCGTGGAGCAAAAAGATCAGGTCCAGGGCTTTGGCTGTTTCGGGCTTGATTTCCGCATCCTGGTAAGGCAGCGAGAACATCATGTGCAGGAAGTTCGCCGTGTACTTCAGGTCGGGTTTTGGATATATAATGGGCAATCCTCGCGATTTGTGGTAGGCGAACGCGGCGATAGTCCGGACCTGGGAGAGGAGCCTGGCTGCGGCGACCTCGAAATGGTTTTGCTTTTGTTCTTCAAGCAGTTCGGGATAAAAGCAGCTTGCGGCGTTGATCATCGACGAGAGAATGGCCATGGGATGGGCATGGGTCGGGAAGCCCTCGAAGTGGTGTTTCATGGCTTCGTTGAGCAGCTCGTTGTCGGTGAGCAGGTCGGAAAAGCGGCGCAGTTCGGCGCTGTTGGGCAGCCGGCCCATGATAATCAGATGAGCCACCTCGATGAAGGTGGAGTTCTCAGCAAGTTCTTCGATGGGAATCCCCCGGTAGCGCAGAATCCCGCGCTCGCCATCGATAAAGGTGATCTGGCTCTGGCAGGAGCCAGTGTTGGCATACCCATCATCCAGTGTGATAAACCCGGTATCGTTGCGCAGGGAAGAAATATCGATGCCCCGCTCGTGCTCGCTCCCCTCGATTACCGGCAATTTACAATTCTTTCCATCCAGTGTCAGTTCGGCTCTATTATTTTCCATAAAGTAACCTGTGCAACTCGCGCGCGGCGCAAAAACCTATGCCATCATCACTTGCCGCGCAATCCCAAATCTAATTTGCTTCAGGCCTTTTCTTCAATCAATTCCCTGCGCGCGCCGCTGAGCAACTGCTCGATGAACGTGGTGGAATAAACTCCCCGGCGGAAATTGGGGTCTTGGAGGATTGCCTGCTGGAAGGAGATGGTGGTTTTAATGCCGGTGATCATGTACTCGCTCAACGCGCGGCTCATTTTGTCCATGGCCTCGCGGCGGTCTTTGCCATAGGTAATCAACTTGCCGATGAGCGAATCATAAGCCGAAGGGATGGTGTAGCCGGCGTAGGCGTGACTATCCACGCGCACTCCGCGTCCGCCCGGTTGGTAGTACATCTCGATGCGCCCGGGGCTTGGGCGGAAATCGTCAAAGGGGTCTTCGGCATTAATGCGGCATTCGATGGCGTGTCCCCGGAACTGAACGTCCCCCTGGGAAAGGCGCAGCGGTTCTCCCATCGCCAGCATGATCTGATAGCGGACCAGGTCGATGCCGGTCACTTCCTCAGTGATGGGGTGCTCGACCTGGATGCGCTTGTTCATCTCGAGAAAATAGAAATTCCCGTTGTTATCCACGATGAACTCGACCGTGCCGGCATTGGTATAATTGGCTTCCTGGGCAATTTTAATGGCGGCCTTTCCCATTTTTTTTCGCAAATCTTTGAACTTCCCGTTCAACAGTGGCGAAGGGGATTCCTCGACCACCTTTTGGTTCCGTCGTTGTATTGAGCAGTCACGCTCCCCCAGGTGGATGATGTGCCCCTTATTGTCCCCGAGGATTTGGAACTCGACGTGATGCGGGTTTTCGATGAATTTTTCGATATAAACACCCGAGTTGCCGAAGGCCTTCTCGGCTTCATTGCGGGCGGTGTGGAACCCTTTTACAAGAGAGATATCGTTGTGAGCAACCCGCATGCCCCGGCCTCCACCCCCAGCGACCGCCTTGATCATCACAGGATAGCCGATGCGCTTGGCTACACCCAGAGCCTCTTGCTCATTCTCGACCACCCCTTCTGAGCCAGGAGGGGTGGGGACATCGGCCTTTTTGGCCAAAGCCCTGCTGACGGCCTTATCTTCCAAAGCGTTCATGGCCCGCGAGTTAGGCCCTATAAAGCGAATGTTGCAGCTCTCGCACACATCCGCAAAATGGGCGTTCTCGGCCAGAAAACCGTATCCGGGGTGGATGGCATCGACATCCGCTATCTCGGCGGCGCTGACGATGCGGTCGATGCGCAAATAACTTTCGTTGGCGGGTGCCTTTCCGATGCAAATGGCTTCGTCTGCCAGTTGCACGTGCATCGAGTTGGCATCTGCCTCCGAATAAATCGCTACCGTCCGGATGTTGAGTTCCTTGCAGGCCCGGATAATGCGGACGGCTATTTCCCCGCGATTTGCGACCAGGACTTTTTCGAACATGCTATTTAGGCGACAGCGGTGGGGGTAGGTGGGATGCTGGCGTCCTCAAGAGGGCCTGATTTTGAATAATGGCTGGCCGAACTCGACCGGCTTGGCATTCTCGACCATGGCCTGGGTAATGACGCCTTTGGCCTCGGCTTTTATCTCGTTCATGACCTTCATCGCTTCGATGATACAAACCACTGTATCAGGATTGACTTCAGAGCCTAACTCGATGTAGGGGGCCGCTTCCGGGGAAGGGGCGCGGTAAAACGTGCCGATCATGGGAGACTTGATATCGACCTCATTGCTGACAGGCGTCGAGGCAACGGCGGCAGGCGGCGGAGGGGCAGTAACTGAGGGTGGAATGTAGGCCATGCCGGAGGAATCATCCTGTGCAATGACGGGATTGGTGCCGTTGGCGCCACGCTTGATCTTGACCTTGAAATCCTGCTTTTCCAACTCGAACTCCGATACGGAGTTCTTCCGCATCAGGTCAATAATGGCCTTAATGTCTTTGAGGTCGTCTTTTAGGTCCACGGCACTAGTTTAATTACAGGGTTTTTGCGGTGAAAGGGCGCATTTCCGGGGGGGCCGGTTATTGCCATGAGCATTCTTACACCACATTCGAGTGCTCTGTCTTGCGGTTCTTTCTTTCAAATAAGCAAAAAAGCAGCAGCCGAAATCGACTCTGCTTGACCCATTAATAATATGCGATGGAAAATAGCTGATCTGGTGCAGGCGCGTCAACTATTAAAAAAGACAGCCGTTCGATAAGGGTAAAAACATGGTTAAAACTGGCGTTTCACGGCTTAATCTTGCGTTCGTTAACGTTAATTGCCGCTTCCACGGCTAAAACGTAAGAGGCAGCGCCGAAGCCCAGAATCTGCCCAGCGCAGACAGGGGCGATCAGGGATTTGTGTCGAAATTCCTCGCGGGCGTGGACGTTGGAGAGGTGGATTTCAATAGTCGGCACGCCGGCGGCGGTAATTGCATCGCGCAAAGCCACACTCGTATGGGTGTAGGCGGCTGCATTGAGAACAATCACATCGAATTCACTCTTGGCCTTTTGAATCCAAGTCACCAACTCCCCCTCGCTGTTGCTTTGGCAGAACTCGATTTCAGCCCCGAGAGCCTTAGCCCGTTGGCGGACCTTTTCCTCGATTTCCTCGAGGCTGGTGTGGCCATAGATACCGGGCTCGCGTTGACCGAGGAGGTTGAGGTTGGGGCCGTTGAGGAAGAGGATTCTCATGCTGGGGGAACTAAACGTATTTTGCCAATTCTCTTTGGCTGGCGTCGAAGACTTCCTTGTGCAAGGAATGGCCTTGGGCGTCCATGGTAACCACCGCCGGAAATCCTGCTGCCTCGAACTCCCAGATAGCTTCGGGGAATCCGAACTGTTCGAGGAAATACACATTGGGCACGCGCTTGATGCATTGGGCGAGCACCTGGGCGGCCCCGCCGACTGCATGCAGGTACACACAGCCGTGCTCCTTGCAGGCGGCCAGAGTTCGGTCCCCCATGCCTCCTTTGCCGATAACCCCCCGCAACCCGAACTGGCGGATGATCTCGCCCTGGTAGGGTTCCTCGCGTATCGAAGTGGTCGGCCCGGCGGCGACACATTTCCAGTCGCCCAGCTCGTCTTTGATAATCACAGGGCCGCAATGGTACAGGATGCCCCCCGCCAGCTTCACATCTGGCGGCAGTTTGCCTCCTTCATGCAAATACTTATGGACCGCATCGCGCCCGGTAAACAGCCGCCCGGTGATGGCCACTTGGTCGCCCACCTTGAGAGAGCGAACCGCCTGTTCTGTTAAAGGAGTTGTGAGCTGAAGCATATTGGCTTTTTGCATCAGTAAAGCCATTCCTCGATGGCGCCGCCGGTCCGCAGGCGCACACCTTGCCGGCGATAGGCCCAACACATGTAACTGACGCTAACAAAGTAGGATGCCGGCAGGCGGTTGAGCACGCCGATTTTGGTGCCCAGAAGCGTGGTGCGCCCGCCAAAGCCCATCGGGCCAATGCCGAGCTTGTTGGCCGTTTCGACAATATCCTCTTCGAGCCGGGCCAACTGCTCGTTCCCATTGCGGTCGTCGAGCCTGCGCAATAACTGTATCTTGGAAAACTCGTAACCCGTTGCCCTGTCTCCCCCGATGCACACCCCGAGGATTCCAGGTCCGCATCCTTTGCCTTGAGCCTGGAGGACCGCATCGAGGATCGCTTTGCGGCAGCCGTCCAGGTCGCGGTTGGCCTTGAGCTTCTCGTTGGGCAACGAGTACTGCGCCCCGACGTTTTCGCAGCCGCCGCCCTTGAGCACCAACCGCACCGAAACCTCCCCATTGCGCTGCTGATGAAAGTGAATGGTCGGCGAGCCTGGCCCGACGTTGGTGCCGTCGTTTTTGCCGGTAATGGAATCGACTGAATTCTGCCGCAGAAAGCCCTTTTTCGTGGCCGTCTTGACCGCGTCGCGAGCGGTTTCTTCAAAGGCGAGCTGGTCGAAGCCCAGCGGGCACTCGACAAAGAAAAGGATGCTGCCGGTATCCTGGCAAATGGGTTGGGATTTGCTTTTTGCCAGGGCAACATTTTGATCGATAATCTGCATGGCGCTCTGGGCAATGGTCCCCTTTTGTTCCCGTTCAAGGGACGCCAGGATGGCGCGATGCACATCATCGGGGATTTCAGCCGAGGTGCGCCGGATGAGTTCAAGGATGGAATCGGCCAGCAGCTTCATCGTTGGGGAGGCTAAGAAGAGGCGGGGGCAAAGTCAACTATTGGACCCTCGATGCCTGTTGCAGGTGCAGAAAGTAGAGCCAGGATTCCGAGACAGGTTTCTTATATACCTGCGCGAGGGCGCGGGCGTAGAGTTTCAACTGGGGCTCATACAACTGGAGCTTTCCGGACAATTGGGCGGGCCTGAGGTCATCGGTTTTGAAATCAAGCAGCCAGATTTCATTGGGAAGAATGACCGCCAAATCCACAACACCCTGCACGATGACGAACTCGTTTTGGAGGTCCGATTGCGCAGGCAACCCGAGTAGGGCGGCTATCTCGTCTGCACGAAAACGAACCGTGAAGGGCAGCTCGCGATGGACAAAGGGGGTTTGCGCGCGGATTCTTGCGCCCAAACCGGAACCCCAGAAGGCGGCCAGGGCCTTGAAATCAAGCAAAGCAACCTCCTCGATGGCCAAGTGCCCGGCGCGTTCAAGCCGTTTGGCCTCCGCTTCCAGTTGCGTCTTCGAGCCCGCCCGGTCCAGCGCGATGCCTTCGAGAAACGCATGATGGGCGTTGCCAATCTCAGCGGCGGAAGGCCGTGTAGAGAGGCGAGGTGAGGCATTTTCCCCCGTAACCCTCGATCGAGGCGACCTGAGCTTTGAAGAGGGAGCGCCAAATAAAAAGGTCGCTTCTTCACCGAGCTTTTCGGCGGCTTGCCTTCGCAACAGCGACACCGAACTCTTGGCGGATTGGCTGGTTGCAGCTTCATGGGGATAGCGCCATGCGAGACGCCGCCGCAGCTTTTCCAGGACAGGCGAATCGAGGGCGGCGTCCCGGCGTGTAACCGGACCGGGTGGAGGCACTTCGCGGTTCGGTCGCCGCAATGCCGCGTCCTCGTCGCAAATGAACCAGCGCAACAACTCGGTCTGCCCCTGTTGTGGCGGCTCCATTTGGGGAACGTGTTGGGAAAACCAAAGCCCCAGCCAATCGGCGTAACTCCTGGCTGAGAGCAAGGCGTCGGTGCCTGTTTCCGATTTGGCTTTCCAGAGCCGCTCGAAGCGGGTGCGAGCGATATTGGCGCTGAGCAGCAGAGTGTCGCGCGCGCGGGTGATGGCGACATAGAGCAGGCGCATCTCTTCAGCCAGCAGCTCGCGGAGTTGGCGGCGCCGAGCCAGCCAATGCGGCAGGCTCGGGTAGGACCTGGCAGAATGGGGCGGTTTGATACGCGGACACAAGCCGTATAACTCGTCCAGAATCAGTCCGGCCCTCAGGTCGGAAAGATTGAAAAGCTTGCCCAGGTCAGCCACGACAACTACGGGGAATTCAAGCCCTTTGCTCTGGTGTATGCTCAGCAAAGAAACGGAGTTCTCTTCGTTCAGGGAAGGTGTCTCGGGCTCCGAATCGACCGATTGTTGCGCTTCAATGAACCGCAAGAAACGGAACAAGCCCTGGCGTTGAAAGCGGTCGAACTGCTGGGCCAGCTTTAACAAGCGCATGACATTGGCCTGGCGCTGTTGGCCCCGGGGCTGGGTCCAGAGCCAATCGGAGTAATGGGTTTCGGCCAAAACCGCTTCGAGGCACTGCGAAAGGGACACTTGCCTGGCCAAACGCCGCCATCGGGCGAAGCGTTCGAGGAATGTGGCGGTTTTGCGGCCAGTCTCCAGCGGGTCAATAACCGACGGGGATTCCCGGTCGTTCGCCTCTTTCGTTGCGTTGCCGGAGGCTGGAATGGGACTTTGGGGCTGCCGATTCCACCGCAGAAGGGCGGTCCAGAAATGGGCTTTGGGCGCGGCCAGCCGAATGAGAGCCAATTCATTGAGCGTTAGGCCGACCAGCGGCGAGCGCAAAACACCCAGGGCCGGCACGTCCTGCAACGGGTTATCGAGTAATTGGAGCAAATTCAACAAATCGGAGACCTCGAGGCTCTCATAAAACCCGGCACGGGCGACCTGCAGAGGGACCTCGAGGGCGGAGAATTCTTTGGCAAAGCTTTCCGCTTTCCCTGCAGGGGCCCGCAGAAGGACGGCCATATCGCGCCACTCGACGGAGCGGAATTGCCGGGATTGCTCGTCCCAAATGGGATGACGGCTGGCGCGCAATTCCAGCAGCCGCAATGCTACCTGGCGGGCCTCTTTGGCCGGCTCTTCCAAGTCGCGCGCCTCGGCCAGGCCCTCTGCCGAATCGGGCTCCGGGTCCGAAGGTTCGGCCCCTCCTTTGAGACACAGGTGCAGCTCGACGCAGGGCGCCGGGTTTTCAGAGGCGCTTAGGAGGCGGCGTTCCAACGGAGCGCCGAAGGCCAGGCGCGCCATTTCATCGTAAGACACGCTCCCGAGTTCGGGCCGCATGAGACGCTCAAAAAGCGAATTAACGAAGAGCAAAATCCCTTCGCGGCTGCGAAAATTGTCCACCAACGGGATAACGCGCCCCTCGCCTTTGGCCCACTGCCGGATGTAGCCCTGGAAGACGTGGGGTGCGGCCAGGCGGAACCGATAAATGCTTTGCTTGACATCACCCACCAGAAAGCGATTGGCTTCCGCCGCCTCGCGGCTAAGGGCCTGGATGATCTTATCCTGCGCGGCATTAATGTCCTGGTACTCATCCACGAACACGTAACGGATTTTTTTGCGCCATTGCCGGGCGATCTTCGTCGGCTCGTTTGCCGCGGAATCCCACAGCAGCCCAAGGGCGTATTGCTCGATATCGGCGAAATCCACTGCGCCAAGCTCGCGCTTGGCTTCGGCGAAGGCGCCGGCAAAATCCTGGGCGAGGCGCAACAGGGCCAGCATTTCGTGGCGGACCCATTCCCAATCCTGGGCCAGGGGGTCGCTGCCAGGCGCGGAATTGATGACGGCGGGGCCTTGTCGAGCATTTGGCAAAGCGGCGGGAGTTGCGGCGCTCGCAGGGTTGTGCGGTGTCGCCGGTGGAAGATTGGGCGGGCCTGGCGGGCTCTGCGCGACTGAGCGGAGGAATGCGGTCTCGGCGAAGAATTCCTTGAGGGGCTCATGCCAAAGTCCTTTTTTGCCGTTCGGACATTGAGAGGCAATAGCGGTGACCTGTCCCAGGGCAGCCACCACTTCCGCGCGGCCCGCCCCAGGAGGGAGCCCTAAGAGCACGGCGGCGCACTCGGCGGCCAGTGCGTTGTGGGCCGCCAGGCTGTGCAGGGCCGGCAACCAGGCCGCGCGCCAATCCGCCAGGGCCTGATTCAGCCATTCAACCCACTTCTGTGGCGCGCCGGCCTCGTAAGCCAATACTTGCTGGCGCAGCCAGCCAGCCGGGTCCGGCAAACTTTGGGTGTAGCGATGCAGACGCAGCACCAGGGCGCGAACGAGCCGGTCGGACCCGCTGCCCTGGACCTGTATCAGACTCTGCACGGCTTGGGCTTGGCTGTCCTGGCCGGCGTAGTGGGTTTGGAGCAGCTCTTCGAGGGTTTCCTCAGCCAGCAAGCGCGCTTCCTCTTCGGCCAGCACGCTTAACTGGGGATCAAGGGCGAGCTGATAGAAATGCTGGCGAATTAATTCGAGGCAAAAACTATGGAGCGTCCCGATACGGGCTGTTTCGAACAGGGCAATCTGTTCCTGCCAATGCGCGTCTTGGGGATTCTTTGCCGATTCCTGCAGCAGCCGCTCCCGGATGCGCCCGCGCATTTCCGTCGCCGCCGCCTCGGTGAAGGTGACCAGAAGGACCTCTTCGAGGGAGGCCCGCGGCTGCGCCTCGACCAAAAGAAACAGGCATCTCTCGACCAGGGTGCGGGTCTTGCCCGTGCCCGCCCCAGCGACCAGGAGCACATTGCCCGGGGCCTCGATCGCCTCCTTTTGGGCGGCAGTTAAATTCATTTCGAGCGGGCAACTTGTGGCACAGGCCGTGCAGGCGCAACTGGAAAAACGCAGGTAACGCGCTGCGTTAGCCGAAACGATTCAATTTGAACAGGAAACTTCATGAACTTGCGTTCTCCACTATGCATGAAAATGTGCATTTGTTGATTCGCAACCCGTTGCGTGCATTTTCACGAGAGACAACAGAGAAAACAGAGGCGTGCATAGGAAGCCAAACTGAATCGAATTTTCAACGGTTTCCTCCCTTCGCGCTCCCCTCCAACGGACGGGAGGACCGCACCGCGTAGCGGTGCCGCGCCGGTAGCCGTGGGCCTCGGCCCACGGAATCCAGCCCATCACATGCCGCCTCGCGTAGCGACGCTTGAAAGCCCCGCCCTCAACAAGGAGAGGGAGTGGCGGACGCGCGTGGGTGACGGGCCGGCTGGCGGGTGCGTGATGGTGGCGGGAAACGTCATACTCATTTATTCTGTCGTGTGGGGCGTCCAGCCAGAAGGAGAAGGGCAACGTCACTCTTGACGAATGCCATCAGAGAGTGCAGGAGTGACTTGCAATGAAACCCGCAAGTCCAAGTAGTATGCTGTGTGCTTTCGTCTGTGTGAGCGGGGTGGCAGCGGCCCTCGCTGCGGGGGGGCCGGTCGATGAGTGGCCTTTCTATGGGCATGATGCAGGGGGCATGCGTTTTTCGCCTCTTGCGGAAATCAATCGCCAGAATGTTTCCCGGCTCGAGGTTGCCTGGGTGTTCCACACGGGCGATATCTCCAACGGCAGCGGCGGGCACAACCGTAGCGGGTTTGAGACAACGCCGATTCTGGTCGATGGCATCCTGTACCTGACCACCCCATTTAATCGGGTGATCGCGCTGGACCCGGAAACCGGGACGCAACTTTGGGCGTATGACCCCAAAATACGGCTCAATTGGAATTATGGGGATGGACTGGTCAATCGGGGAGTGGCGACCTGGGCCGAGCCCAGGCCAGGTGGAGGCGGAGCGGGAAAAGGGGGACAGGGCGCACGACGCCGGCTCTTTGAGGCCACCCTGGATGGGCGGCTCATCGCCCTAGATGCGGCCACTGGCCAGCCTTGCCGCGAGTTCGGCCATGGCGGCCAGGTGAACCTGCGACACGTCGCTCGGTTCGCGCCGGGGGCCTACCATATGACCTCACCGCCCAGCGTCATTGACGGTCTGGTCATAGTCGGTTCGGCCATAGACGACAACACGCGAGCAGACATGCCGGATGGGGTGGTTCGGGCCTTTGATGCGCACACGGGTGCCCTGCGGTGGAGTTGGGAACCGCTCGAGGCCAACCGGTCCGATTCCATGACCAGGCCCTGGCGCAGCGGCGCCGCCAATGCCTGGTCCGTTATGGCGGTCGATCCTGAGCGCCACCTGGTCTTTGTGCCCACCGGCAGCGCCAGCCCGGATTATTACGGCGGGCTGCGGCCCGGCGACGACAAATGGGCGGACTCGATCGTTGCTCTGCGCTCGCAGAGCGGAGAATTGGCCTGGGGTTTTCAGCTCGTGCACCATGACCTGTGGGATTATGACACCGCCTCGCCCCCGCTCCTGGCAACCATCCCTCATGGCGGTAAAGAGGTGCCAGTGGTTATTCAGGGTAACAAGACCGGCCTTGTTTATGCGCTCAATCGTGACACCGGCGCGCCGGTCTTTTCGGTTGAAGAACGTCCTGTGCCCCAAAGCGACGTTCCCGGCGAAGAAACCTCCTCCACGCAACCTTTCCCGGTAGCGCCGCCGCCTCTGGCGCCGCACACCATTTCGGCGGACGATGCCTGGGGAGTTACCCCAGCCGAGCGCGTGGCCTGCCGCCAACGTCTGCGGGCCTTGCGCTTCGAAGGCATCTTCACTCCGCCCAGTCTGCGAGGGTCGCTGGTCATTCCAGGAAACGTGGGCGGTTTGAACTGGAGCGGCTACGCGTTTGACCCGGGCAGGAAGCTGCTGGTGGCCAATGTCAACAACCTTCCGGCACAGGTAAGGCTGGTTGCGCGCGCGGAGTTTGAGGACGCGCATCACCGCAGCGAGGGCGGCGAATATGCGCCACAAGCCGGAACGCCATACGGGGTTTTCCGCAATTTCCTCCAGGCCCCATCGGACCTGCCCTGCTCGCCTCCGCCTTGGGGGCTGCTCACGGCGGTGGATATGAGCGAGGGCAAAATCCGGTGGCAGGTCCCGCTGGGGTCGATGCACGATTTTGGCGGAAAAAAAACCAACGTTCCGCCGGGCTCGATTAGTCTGGGTGGCCCAATTGCGACAGCGGGCGGGTTGATTTTCATCGCTGGAACAGTGGAACCGTACATCCGCGCCTTTGACATCGAAACGGGCGAAGAACTTTGGAAAGCAACGTTACCGGCGAGCGGGGCCGCGACACCGATGACCTACCGGGCCAAGGTTGGCGGCAGGCAATTCGTGGTCATTGCTGCAGGGGGTCACTCCAAAATACGCGAGGAGGCGCAGAGCGATGCGGTGGTCGCTTTCGCACTGCCGCGTTGACCTCAGTTTGGCCGCGCTCGAACAGGGCCTGGGCGTGCCTGCGGGCGGCTTCGGTTTCGCCCCCCAACATGCGGGTCAGTTCAGCGATGCGGCTGGATTTATCTAGCAAGGCAATCTCTGAAATGGTACGACCGGCCTTAACTTCTTTTGACGCCAGGAAATGAGCGGAAGCGGAGGCGGCCACCTGAGGGAGGTGGGTGATGCAGAGGACCTGGCGTTTCCGGGCGATAGCGCGCATCTTTTCAGCGAGCGCGCCGGCGGTTTCTCCGCCGACATTGGCATCGATTTCATCGAAAACCAGGACTGGAACCTGGTCTTGCGCGGCTAAAACAGTTTTGAGGGCCAACATAACGCGAGCCAATTCGCCGGAGGAGGCGATGGCGCGCAATGGGCGAGGGGGTTCACCGGGGTTGGGAGCGAATTGGAATTCGATGGTGTCGCAGCCATGAGCGCTCATGGGATTGGGCTTGGGGGTATTGGCCAGGCTGCCCTGGCTGAGCGAGGGGAGGTCGCTTGAGGTCAGAGTGATATCGAAGCGGCTTTGCTTGAAGCCCAACTCGGCGAGTTGGCGGCTGACGGCACGGCTCAATTGAGGAAGGACTTTGAGACGCCTTGCCGAGAGGCTCTGGCCGGCCTGGCGGACGGCGGTTTCGAGTTTCTGAAGCTCGATATTCAACCGGGCAAGCTCTTGATCGCGTTGCTGGAGGGCCTCGAGTTTGCGCCGAGCCTCTTCGCCGAAGGCAATGACCTGCGGGAGGCTGGAGCCGTACTTGCGTTTGAGCGTCTGGAGCAAGTTGAGCCGTTCTTCGAGTTGGGCGAGGCGCTCGGGGTCCACGTCGACTTTATCGAGATATACCGCGAGCTGGGATTGTAACTCGTGAAGGGAGGCGATGGCCTGCCGGTGCAATTCGAGCACGGGAGCGGCGGAGGGGTCCAAGCGATTGAGTTCTTGCAAGGTCCGGCCCACAGCCCCGGCCTGGGTCAGCAGCGAGTTTTCGTTTTCGTTGAGGAGGTCGAGGGCGGCCTGGCCAAGTTGGATGAGGCGGGCGGCGTTGCTGGCGCGTTGAAAATGCTGTTCAACCTGAGCATCCTCATCGGGGATCAGTGTGGCCGCGGTGATTTCATTGACTTGAAACGCGAGGAGGTCGAGCTGCTGGGCGTAGGTGTGTTCATCGACAATGAGCGCGGTCTTTTCAGCCTCGATTTCGGCTCGGCGGCGCACCAGGCCGGCGAAGGCCTCGCGGTGGGCTTCCAGGCCGCCGAACGCATCGAGAATGGCCAACTGGCGAGCTGGGTAGAGGAGCGATTGGTGCTCATGCGGGCCATGGATATCGACCAGCCGTTCGCCGATAGAGGCAAGCAGGTTCAGTGTGGCTGGAGAACCATTTATAAACTGGCGGTTGGCCCCTGTGTTGGTGAATGCGCGCTTGAGAACAAGCTGGTGGTCTTCGCAGGGCTCGATCCCATTTTCATCCAGGAGCGGGGCCAGTTCTGCTGTAAGCGAGGCGATGTCGAACACAGCCTCGACCGAACAGCTCTCGGCGCCGCTGCGGATCAGTGTGCGATCGGCCCGCTGGCCCAAAACGAGATTCAACGCCCCAATTAGGATGGATTTGCCCGCGCCGGTCTCGCCGGTGATGACGTTATAGCCATGTTGCAGTTCGAGAGTCAGGTCGGTGACCAGGGCAAGGTTTTTGATGCGCAAGGTGGTCAGCATGTTTTATCGAATGTGCCGGGTGGGCGCGCATCCAGTCGAGCCTAAATCTTGTGGGGACTTTTCTTTGATTCGAGGAGGAAAGCGCCCCATTGGATGGGTGTCTGGATGCGCCTAAGCTCTCCCCGAACAAAACCGGGCGATAAACGAACAAACATGTACACACTAAATATGAAAATGCAGATGCTCTTAGCTGTCGTCTTGATTGGTTGTGCTGCGGTCCCATCGGCCAAAGCGCAAAATTATCAACTCTTTTGGCGCGGCACTTACTTTACTACGAACTCAAACGGATCGGTCACTGTCGGCTCGTTCACTGAACAATCTTTTGTCAATAAGATTGCGCGTGATAATGGCATTGATCCTTCCAAGCTCGTTTTTGTTTACCGGCCAGCGGCGCGCGATACAGCCGTGGTTTGGGCTTCCAACGGCGCTTTTGTTTCCGACGTGATACAGATGGTCGCGGGAGACTCAACCTCCGGCTATACGGAAATCGGCAATCCCAGCTTCGGCATCGTCGTACGGCAGGCATTTCTTTACGATGAATACCACTCGGGCCCGATTGGCTCGATCGTTGGCGGCGAGCACTCGCAATTCGATTCCAATGGCAACCTGGTTAATGACCATTTCTCGGGGATTTTCCAGTTTGCTTATCCCGAACTAGGGGCAGTGTATTACGGCTCGTTTTCAACCGGCAATCGCATTGGGCCCTGAACTCAACGGCCTGACGGGGTTATCCAACTTGATCATCTCGGCTGAAAGGGCCATTTTGCGGCCATGCCTTCTTTGGCAGGGCTGCGCCTGTTTTTCGATGAAGCTGCTAAGCTGCGCCGGCATTCCCAGGGCGGCCCTTCGGCTTGGGCGTTGCTGAGGTTTTTTCCGGCCTGGCAACGCGCGCAGCGGCCTCAGGCCAGTCCCTTGGCGGACCGGCAACCGTGGATCACTTTCCCGGCCATCGCTTTTCTTCGACGCCGGTTGACTCCACAGATGGTTGTATTCGAATACGGCTCCGGCGGTTCGACTCTCTTTTTTGCCCAGCGCGCCGGCGAAATAGTCTCAACCGAGCACGATCCGGCCTGGGCGGCAAAAGTGCGGGAAACGCTGGCCCAACGAGGCGTCCGCAATATCCGGCTTGAGCTTGTAGAACCAGAACCCGCCCTTGCAGGGCTGGTCGATGACCCTGCGGACCCGGCTTTGTGCCTGTCCAGCGCCGAGTGTTACCGGGGCAAAAGCTTTCGGAACTATGTTTCGAGAATCGATTCATGGCCGGACAGTTACTTTGATTTCATTCTTGTCGATGGCCGGGCCCGGCCTTCCTGCATCACGCGAGCGGCCCCCAAGCTGCGACGGGGCGGCTGGCTACTGCTGGATAATACGGAGCGGGAGCATTATCATCGGGCAGCCGCTGCGCTTCGCCCCCCGGCCTGGAGAAAGAGAGACTTCTCAGGGCCGGGGCCGTATCTGAATTTTTTTTGGCGGACGTGGGCCTGGCACAGGCTCTGAAAATATGAACTGGCTCAAACGCCTGATCTCCTCGAATCGCCCCGCTGAACCGGAGCGGTCGTTCGCTCTGGATGAATTGGATTTGAAGCTAAAGCCGTTCCTCAATTTCAGAAATGGATTTTTTATAGAAGCGGGGGCTAATGACGGCGTGACGTACAGTAACACCCTCTTTTTCGAGCGTTACCTGGGCTGGCGCGGGCTACTCATCGAGCCAATCCCCGAGCTGGCCGCGCAATGCCGCCGCCACCGGCCGCGTTGCCTGGTGGAGAATTGCGCTCTCGTTCCATTCCACTATGACCAAGCCCAGGTTCCGATGCATTTTTGCAACATGATGTCCCTCGTCAAGGGCGCCATGAAATCCGAGACTGGCGATTTGGAACATGTCCGGCGCGGCTGCCAGGTCCAGCAGATCACCTCCTACGAGCTGACGGCCCACGCCCGGACGCTTACCTCCGTGCTCGACCAGCACGGGGTCAAACGCATCGATTTTCTATCCCTCGATGTCGAAGGGTTCGAACTTCAAGCCTTGCAAGGATTGGATTTTGGCCGCTACAAACCGGCGCAGATGCTCATCGAGGCGCGCTTTCGCGACGAGATCGATTCGTTCCTCCAACCGTGGTACGAGCCGGTGGCTGTATTATCGCACCATGATGTGCTCTATCGGAGTAAACGGGGATGATTGCCTTTCTGCGAGCAGCCCGACAGAAGCTGGGATTTCAGCCGCGCGCCGCAACCGATGTGAGGCGCCGCGAGCTTGCCGGGCTTGCGCGTGGCGCAGACCCGCTTCGGGTGATTCTCGGGGCCGGTCCCAGGAAACAGGAGGGCTGGATAGACACCGACATTGACATTCTGGACGCGACTCAAGAATGGCAGTGGAAGGAGATTTTTGGCAGACGCAAAATCGACAGCCTGCTGGCCGAACACGTTTGGGAGCACCTTTCGCTCGAGCAGGCGGGCGTCGCCAACCGGAATTGTTTCAGGTTTCTGAAACCCGGAGGCAGGCTGCGGCTTGCGGTGCCGGACGGATTGCACCCGGCGCCCGCCTATCGGGAGCATGTCCGGCCCGGTGGAACCGGCCCGGGCGCTGATGATCATAAAGTGCTGTACGATTACAGACTCCTGCCGGCCATGCTGCGCGCCGCCGGTTTTGAAGTGGTGCTTTTGGAATATTGGGATGAGAAACCGGTCTTTCACTTTACCGAATGGTCTCCTGCAGATGGCCATGTCTCCCGCTCGAAGCGGTACGACCCGCGCAACAGCGATGGCTCGCTGAGTTACACTTCCCTTATCGTGGATGCCTTCAGACCGCTCCCGCCAAAAGCTTATTAAACTAACCATGCCCGCTGTCACTGCTCCCGTTGTTTTGCTCGCCTTTAACCGGCCAGCCCTGACGCAAAAGGTCCTCGATGCGCTCCGGCTTGCTCAACCCTCGCGCCTGCTCCTGGTGGCCGACGGGCCAAGGGCAGGCCACCCGGCGGATGCCCAGGCCTGTGCGAGGGTTCGGGCCTTGCTCGATAAGGGCGTGGACTGGCCCGCTGAGGTCTCCCGCAACTACGCCCCACAGAATCTGGGTTTGCGCCGGCGCGTCTCCTCCGGCTTGACCTGGGCGTTCCAGCAAGTCGATGAGGCCATCATCCTCGAAGACGATTGCATCCCGGACTCCAGCTTTTTTCTCTTTTGCACGGAATTGCTCGAGCATTTCAAAGCAGACAGTCGCGTGGGGGTCATAACGGGAAATAATTTTCAGCCCCCAGGGCGCGCGTCCAAACACAGCTATTATTTTTCGCGATTTAACCATTGCTGGGGCTGGGCGACCTGGCGCCGGGCTTGGCGGCTGTTTGACGGAGACATGGCGGCCTGGCCGGAATTAAAGGCGAGCGGCTGGCTCGATGGTCTTTTCCCGGAGGCGGGCCATGCTCGATATTGGAGCGATGCATTTGACCGCGCTTATGAGCGGCGGATCGACTCCTGGGCCTTCTGCTGGACTTTCTCTTGCTGGTCACAGAACCTGTTGACAGCCATTCCCAAATCGAACCTCGTCAGCAATATCGGTTTCGGGCCCGGCTCGACTCACACCACCGATCCAGCCAGCCCGCTTGCTAACCTGCCCGCCCGCGCGATGGATTTTCCCCTTTCGCACCCGGCTACCATGGTCCGCGATCATCTGGCAGATGATTACAGCCAGCGCACCGTTTTCGGTTCCATATCACCCGGCTCGGTCTCCAGTGAGGCGGCTTCCCTGGAAAACCCCGGAAAGCGTCGGAAATTCTTTTCCTGGGGCTAAAAACCTGGTTCAGTTGTGGTGGGTTCGGTGGCAGGGCTTGCCAAGGCCGCCAAGGCCTCTGGCCGTTGCCGGGCGGGGGGGGCGGCGCGACGCTGTTGCCCTCTTTACGGCCCGCAGCTCTAAAGGCCCGAAAAATGGGTTGCAAATCGCCTCAAAAGAACCGAACGTCATCGAGCAAATATGGCTCACGTTGTTACGAATAAATGTCAGGGCTGCAAGTTCACCGACTGCGCGGAAGTGTGTCCGGTGGCCT
Organism: Verrucomicrobiia bacterium; assembly: GCA_035946615.1. NCBI lineage: Bacteria > Pseudomonadati > Verrucomicrobiota > Verrucomicrobiia > Verrucomicrobiia bacterium. Next base: position 20,252 of record DASYZB010000161.1, on the reverse strand, counting down.
GCTTTTACGAAATGGACAATCAATTGGTCATTCACCCGGAGGATTGCATCGACTGCACGGCTTGCGTGGCCGCTTGCCCCGTCGAGGCCATTTACGCCGAGGCAGACCTGCCGCAGGAATTTCAAGCCAATATTGAATTCAACGCCACTGAATCCCACCGCCTAAAAGATTCCGGGGCGCAGGCAATCGTCCAGAAAAAAGACCCCTTGCCCACGGCCACTGCAAGAAAGGCCGAGCTAGGCTATTGAAAGGTTCCGTCGCGAAGTCGAATTCGAGGACGCAACAACCTAATCCGGAGCCGGCGCTGACAGTTGGTTCCGGTGGGTCGGGGACGTGTCCTGAATAAATCCTGAGTAGAATGAAGCACTTGGCTGAGCGGCTCAGAGGGCTCATCCGGCCTTCTAGAGTTCGTCCGGACTCCCAGGCTCAGCAGCCGAGTGGCGCGGTGGCCGTAACGACCAGCCAGCCGGTTCAACCCACCGGTGGTCGTTGGAGCGAAGTGCAAGGCCTGCTGGATTCAGATAAAGGAGCGGAGGCATTGAAACTGGTTCAACAGCTCCTAGCCGAGGCGCCTCGCATTCCCGGTTCCCGCTTTCTGCTGGGGGTTTGCCTGGACCGGGTTGGGCGCCATGAAGAGGCCCTGGCGGCCTATCAGGACGAATTAACAAACAATCCAACCCACGCCCAAGCTGGTCAACGGGTCAAGCTCCTGTCCGAGGCCCTGGCGCGGCCCGCATCCGGGAAAACTCATTGGCAACAACGGTCCTGGCAAACCAGCCTGCCGCGCGAGACGCTGTTGAGCATCCAGCATTCGCTGCATAATTATACCTATCGCGGCCTTCCGATGCTCAAGAACCCGTTCGATTGCGCTTTGTATCCCTTGCTGCTCTGGAAACTTCAGCCGCGCACGATTTTTGAGATTGGCTCGAAAGATGGCGGGAGCGCTTTGTGGTTTGGGGACTTGCTCGAAAGCTTCCATATCGACGGCCATGTGTACTCGTTGGATATTGTAAAGCCGAAGGGCGTATCTCATGGCCGTGTCACATTTCTGGAAGCCAATGGCCGCGCCCTGGGCCAGACGCTGGACTCCAAGTTCCTCCAAGGTTTGCCCCGACCCTGGCTGGTCATCGAGGATGCCGATCATTCCTATCCCACTTCGAGCGCGGTGCTTGGGTTCTTTCACCCCTGGCTGCAGCCGCACGAATACATCGTTATTGAGGACGGCATTATTTCCGACCTCGTCGAGGGGGCTACTGGCAAATCTGGCCCGCACCTGGCACTTAAGGAATTCCTCAACCGCCATAATGCCGAGTATGAAATCGATGCCGATTATTGTGACTTTTTCGGCTTTAATGTCACCTGGTGCACGAATGGCTTTCTCAAAAAACTCGACGCTGCAGTCAGCCCGAAGCACTCCTTGCTTAACCAGAGCAATAACCAAGAAGTTCAGAGCGGGAGCCCTTTAGTCCCAAGACATGTCTCTCAAGACCATATCGGGGCTCGAAAGCAGGCGCTGTTGAATCTGGGTTGCGGCGCCCGTTTCCATCCGGGCTGGGTCAACATGGACCTGGCTCCAACCGATCCCACTGTTCTGCGCCTGGACGTTCAAAACCCGCTGCCGTTCAAGGATGGCGAGTTCCAGGCGGTGTATCACTCGCATTTGCTGGAGCACCTGCCGCACCAGCAGGCGCTGCCCTTTCTGCAAGAATGCCGGCGCGTTCTCGCCTCCGGCGGGGTGATCCGAATCGCAGTCCCCGACCTAGAAACTATAGCCCGGCTTTATTTAAAGTATCTTGAAGCCGCTGCGGCTGGCGAGCCGCAGGCCGCCTCGCGGTATGAATGGATGACGCTGGAACTGCTCGACCAGATGGTGCGTGAACGGAGCGGAGGTGAGATGCTCGAATATTGGAAGCAGAACCCGATGCCTGCCGAAGAGTTTGTTCTCCAACGCATGGGGCAAGAGGCGCGCAACGTCCTTCAGCGTCTCCGCGCTCCAGGCGCCGTTCCGCTGCCAGACCCGCCCAAGGGAGCAGCGGATGCCCTAACTACCGGTAAATTCCGGCAGGGTGGTGAGGCGCATAAATGGATGTACGATCGCTTTTCGCTGGGTAACCTTTTGCGCAAGGCCGGCTTTGCAGACATCCAGGTGTGCGCGGCCAATCAGTCGCGCATAGCGGAATTGAATTCTTTTCTGCTCGATGTGACCGAACAAGGCTCGACCCGCAAACCCGATTCGTTGTTTATGGAGGCGATTAAACCTCCAGAAAAATGAAACCCCACGTTCCTGGTCCGCGCGCTAGCGTCTTGGACTGCGCCAGCCCTCTGGCGCTTTGGTTCCATGTTTTGGAAGCCGTTCATTTCGGTGCTGTGTCCGATGAAGCACAGCTTCCTGGCGTTGGTTTGCCTGATTTTAACAGAATCTCGATACGATGCGTTCGGTCATTCTAAGCACCTATGACATCCAGGGAGGGGCTGCCCGGGCCGCCTGGCGCTTGCACAAAGGCTTGCTGCATCTCGGCCACGAATCCGCGATGCTGACGAAGCATCGAAAGTCAGCCGAACCGGCGGTGTGTCAAGCCAACATTGAAGATAGCCCGGGGCATCGCGCGTATCTGGCGCAGTTGGACCAGGCGCGCAGGACCTTAATCGAGACAAACCGCACGGACATTTCCAACACTTACTTTTCTCTCCCCTACCCTGGCTACGATCTATCGGTCCACCCGCTAGTGCAAGAAGCCGACGTGCTGAACCTGCACTGGGTCTCCGAATTGCTCTCGCCGGAGACCATCGCGCGGCTGCATCAATTGGGCAAACCCACGGTCTGGACCCTCCACGACCAGCGCGCCTTCACAGGCGGCTGCCATTACTCGGCCGGTTGCGCCGCGTTTGAATCTTCCTGCGCCATTTGCCCTCAGCTTCGAGATAACAGCGCCCAACTCACGCAAAATGTCCTGGCCACTGCGCGCCGTTTGCTCCCTCGCAATCTGACCCTGGTTGCCCCAAGCCGGTGGATGGCCGAATGCGCCCGGCGCAGTTTCCTCTTTGGCCAGGCCCGGATCGAGCACATTCCCTACGGCATTGAAACCGATGTTTTTCTGCCCGAAGACAAAGCCAGGGCGCGGGAGGCCCTGGGCCTGGAGCCGCATGGGTTTTATTTTCTTTTTGGGGCCGACTCGTGTTTCGACAAACGCAAGGGATTCGAGCCCCTGCTCGCCAGCATCGCCCTGTGCCTGCAAAACCCCGCTTTCAAGGAAAAGGCTGCCGCAGGCCGTGTCCGGTTTATCTCCTTTGGCTATGCCTCCGAACAGTATCTCCAGACCGGACTGCCCATCAGGCCTTTGGGGCACTTTGATTCCGACCACAAACTGCGCTCTCTCTATTCGGCTGCGGACGTTTTTCTCCTGCCTTCGCTGGAAGACAATTTGCCCAACACAATCATTGAGGCGATGAGTTGCGGGACGGCGGTTATCGCCACGGATGCAGGCGGCATTCCCGAGTTAATCAGCCACGAGCGCACTGGGTTGCTTGTGCCGGTCAACCAGCCGCAACGCTATGCAGCGGCAATGCTTTTTGCATGCGAGCATCCCGAGCAGGTCAAAAACTGGCAACACAACGCATTGCGCCATGCCCAAGAGCATTTCCCTCTGGAGGTGCAGGCGCGCAAATATGTTCAGCTCTTCGAGGAATTGCTCTCGGGTTGGCCGCGCTCGCAGGGGCAGATGGCCCCTCCTGCATCCAGGATTTTGCCGGCTTTGGAGGATAGCGCGCGTCTGGTAAGTGAGGGGCTAATAAAGCCAAACGACCTCAACAACGGAATGGAACAACCAGAGCTGCACAAGGTTATTCCCGACCAGGCGCTGCTGCGGGGCAAACTGCTCTCCCCCTCGCACACCGAACTCGATCATGGCCCCTGGCCTTATGCCTGCCCGGACAACCGCCCGCTGCCGGCCACCTTGCCGGGCGGCAAAGCCTGGCCTCGCATCACTGTCGTCACCCCTTCATTCAACCAGGGCCGGTTTCTCGAAGAAACGCTGCTCTCCGTGCTGAACCAACACTATCCAAACCTGGAATATATCGTCATGGATGGGGGTTCGCCTGATGAATCCATTTCAATCCTTCAAAAGTACGGCGCGCGGTTGAGTTTCTGGGCCAGCGAAAAGGACCGCGGCCAATGCCATGCTATCAACAAAGGATTCGCCCGGGCGACAGGTGAGATTTTGACCTGGCTTAACAGCGACGACATGCTGGCCCCTGGCGCATTGGCGGCGGTCGCGTTGGGATTCCATCTTTCGGGCGCTGATATGGTGACGGGTATCTGCCAACTCCACCAGGACGGGACGGTGTTGAACCAGCATCTGACCAGTTGCGAGGATGGCCCGTTATCGGTGGAAGAATTACTGGATCAGGAACACTGCTGGGACGCCGGCCAGTTTTTTTACCAACCGGAGGTCTTCTTCACCCGCAACCTGTGGGAAAAAGCGGGAGGACACCTCGATGAATCGCTCTATTTCAGTCTTGATTACGAACTATGGCTGCGCTTTGCAAGTGCCGGGGCGCGTTTGAAGGTGCTTGGGGCGCCGCTGGCGCTCTACCGCGTTCACCAAGACCAGAAGACCTATCACACCGACCAGTACCGGCCTGAGTTGCGCAAGGTGCGGGAAGAATTTATGGCGGGCAAAGATTACAAATCAAAGGCAGCGTCGGCGTGCAAGGAAAAGCTCCGCGTGGTGCTGGTCAATGACCTGGGGTTTCGCTATGGCGCAGGGATAGCGCACAAGCGCCTGGCCCAGGCATTGATCAAAGCCGGCCACCAGGTGGCGCCGGTAGCCATTCGAGCGGACCCTTTGGAGCCGGATGCACCCTCTCACCATCTCGGGCCTAAACTGCTCCAAACCATTCGAGCGCAAAAGCCTGACGTGGTCCTCGTGGGCAATCTACACGCCGCTCGGTTGGACCCCGAGGTTCTGGCCAGGATTTCCGCCGAATGGCCGACGGTTTTCGTCCTCCATGACGGTTGGTTGCTGACAGGCCGGTGTGCCTACCCGGGCGCTTGCACGAAATACCTTATCGGCTGCGATCAGTCCTGTCCCACGCCCAATGAATACCCATCGCTTGCGCCTGAGCGAATCCATGATGCCTGGAAGGCCAAACGCGAGTTGATAAGCAATTCGGACGGGTTGGTTTTGGCCGCCAACAGCCGCTGGCTCCTTGGGATGGCTGACTCGGTATTCGCCCGAATCAGCGAGCTGGATGGTCCGGCAAAGAGCGTGAGGCGCTTGATTCGATACGGAGTGCCTTTCGATGTATTCAAGCCGCGCGACCAAAGGATGTGCCGCGAATTGCTAGGGCTGCCACAAGACAAGTTTGTTCTTCTCTTTTGTTGCACGAATGTGGCTGACGCGCGCAAAGGGGCCGCCCACCTGATCGAGGCTCTCCAACGACTGGCAATCCCGGACTTGCTGCCGGTCTGCATCGGGGTTGGTGGAAAGCAGTTGCAGGAGCGACTCCCAGAGATTTTGGCGCTGGGCTATGCCCATCAACCCCTTCAACAGGCTCTGCTCTATTCGGCAGCGGACCTGTTCGTGGCCCCCAGCCTCGAAGAGGCCTTTGGCCAGGTCTTCATCGAAGCAGCCGCTTGCGGCACCCCAAGCGTGGCCTATCCAGTGGGCGGGGTTCCCGAAGCTTTGGCCGACGGAGTCTCCGGGTGTCTCGCCGCCTCGGTCGCGCCTGAAGAGCTGGCCCGCACCATTTCCTCCTTGCACGCCCAACCGCAATTGCGTCGAGACCTGGCTGTCTGGGGCGAGCTTTACGTAAAAACCCATTTCTCGCTGGCTTCCTCCTATCACACCCTTTGGTTTGCCTTGCGCGATGCCTTGGCCGCCCGCGGCGCGCGGTTGGCGCCCAACATCACCTTTCAATCCCAAACCGATACGCCCATGCCAGAGGTGGATTACCTGCTCGATTCGGAGCACCTTTCAAAACAGGACACAGAAGCGCTTTCCATCGGAATGCAAGGGCGGTGCGGCTTGGGCGAGACCGAGAGCGCATTGGAAAAGCGCATTGAAGAGTATTACTCGAAGCGTCTCCAGGAGTACAGGCAAAAATCAGTGCCATGGGTCCTTCATCCCGGCGCCTGGCTCTCACGGATGAACCGTAATGAACTCAGGAAAAAAAGGCGCGGCCGCTAAGCCGCGGATTCTCACACTTCATGAGCCCTTCCGCGCCACCCCTAACTCCCCACTGGCCGCGAATTTCAATCGTTACCCCCTCGTTCAACCAGGGAACATTTCTCGAACAAACCATCCGCTCGGTCCTGGATCAGAATTACCCGGATTTGCAGTATGTGGTGGTGGACGGCGGCTCGACCGATGGCAGCGTCGAAATCATTCGGAAATATGCAGACCGCCTTCACTGGTGGGTTAGCGAACCTGATGCCGGCCAATATGATGCCATCAACAAAGGCTTTGGCCATACTACGGGTGACATTATGGCCTGGTTGAATGCAGATGATAAGTACCTGCCTTGGAGTTTTGGTGTCGTGGCCGATGTCATGGGTTCTCTCCCGCAAATCGAGTGGCTCACGTCGTTGTTTCACCTCTTTTGGAATGGCGACGGGCGGCCCATGCGCTGCGAATATCACCCGGGCTTTTCGAGCCGGCTCATTCTCAAAGGAGGCACGCTGCCCGGCTGCGGATGGGCCGCTTGGTCCTTTATTCAGCAGGAATCGACTTTTTGGCGCCGCTCGCTCTGGGAACGCGCTGGTGGACGGTTGGATAAAAACTGCAATCTGGCAGCCGATTACGACCTGTGGGTGCGTTTCGCCATAGAGGCGGAGCTTTTTTCCACTCCCATTCCGCTAGCTGGTTTCCGCCAGCATCCGGCGCAGAAAACCGCCCAAAAGATGGAGGAGTACCTGCGTCAGGCCCGCCACTGCCTCGAACGCCATGGCGGCAAACCCCCTTCGAGCCTCAAGGGCCTTTGGCTTAAGAATGCCGGCAAGGTCCTTCGGTACCTTCAGCGCCGGCATGCCTTTGCTACCGGCCAACAAGGTGTTGCTAATCGGGTTGTGTATCGCGCCGACCTCGGGAAATGGGAACTGCGAAAGTACTAACAACCACTAATCCGATGCTCAAACCAACGGCTTTCCTCAGGCCGCCAGAGCCTCGGTTAATTCGACTGCAGATTCCTTTACGTGAACCGCTTTAATGAACTCCGCCAGCCGTCCGGCTTGTTTTTCCCAGGTAAATTCAGACACGATCCGCTGCTGAATGGCCTCCCCGCGCCGATGCAATTCAGCCCTCGGCATGGAGACGATTTCAGCTAGCCGCTCTTGGAGACTCTCATTGAACTGGCGCGGGTCGAAATAAAAGGCCTCGGAGCCCAGCACTCCTTCCACCCCGGAAAGGCTAGAAGTCAGGATGGCGCGCCCGCTGAGCGCATAATCGAAAAGCTTGGAAGCAAAATTATTTTCATTGCCGTGGCTTGCAGGGCGGGGGTTCACCAGCACATCGCAACGGTGGCCAAACTCGATACACTCAGAGGGCGTGAGCAAGCCCAGAAACTTGAGCCGCGCATCCTGGCGGGCCAGGCTGGTCAATTCGGCGCTGGATTTGCCATAACCGCACAGTTCCAGCGTCGCGGGCAAATCCTGCGAAAGGAATGCCGAGATAAGCGGCTTGATGCCGGAGTGCGCGCCCAATGCCCCGAAATAGCCAAAACGTATAGGGCCGTTGTCCCCGTTAGACAGGCCGCGTTGGCACGGACGAAGGGCGCGCGAGGGCGTGCAAGCACCCGGCATCCAGAGGAACGGAATTTGCCTTCGACGGAAATAGTGTTCGGTGTCCCGGCTCAGGCCAACGCAGGCGTCGAAGTGCGGGATCATTTCCGAATCGGGAATGCACATCGGTTTGAGCCCGCGCCGGAGGCGCTTGAGCCGCGGCAGATGCTGGCCCAGATTCGCGCTGTCGAGCAACAGGAGCACCAGTTTGGGACAATCCGGCTGACGCCGCAACCACAGCAGAAACTGGTTATAAATAGGCGAGAGGTTGTACACCAGAATCGTCTCTGGCTGCCACCCGGCGGCGCGCCATCGGAGGTATTCCGCCTTCAGCCGGGCCAAAGAACGGAAGCGATGGAAAAGCTCGGGCGGCTTTTCGAGCAGGAGGACCTCGTGCGCAATGCCCGAATCCGGCTGCGCATCCTGCACAACAGGTGGAATGATCGGCAACACCCCTGCTGAGCGAATCTGAAAATGCCGGCGCAACTCGGAAATCATTTGCGTTTCCAAGGCGTGTCCGGCGGGGTTGCGTTCCGGGTAGAGACCCTGGACCCCCGGCGGAAAAGCAAAGCCCAGGTACAACAATCGAGACCCTGCATTCTCACCTGCTCTCATTGCGGTGAGCAAAGCTAATCACAAAGGCAGGGGAGCGCCAATGGGGTGGCAACCCCAGGGCGGGCTTTTGTTGCTTTACGACAAAAAGTTTGGAACTCACCTTGGAACTGACCTCATTGGCCCTGAGACTATCGCAAGAGATTATGTTCGGCTATCGAGACAGCCAGGAATACGTTCTGAACCCGACTTTTTCGAGATTCCCCTATGCTGCTCCAGCCCAGCGTCGCATAAAAAACATCCCTCGCCATCATGTAGCTTCGTTCGAGTCTGACGCGATTGGCTTCGCGCTCGGGTTTAATCTTGGAAGCGCACCCGCCCAGGCCGTTGAAAGCGATATTGCACAGAGTGGCCAGGTACGCAGCCCGGTACAGCATCTCCAACTCGGCAGCGCTCAGGACCGGACCCAGATTCAAGCTGATGGCAGCCCTGGCAAAATGCCGCTCGAAGGTCCTGTGCGGCGATTGGGCAAGCCGCTCAAGGAATTGCTGGCCGTCATCATTCATCGCAGAAAAACTCTAGAACCTAATCATCAGAAGCTTCTAACCCTCCCTTGCCAATTTCTTAGCCAATTTTTCCCAGGTCCGGCCTTTCTTTTTACAGGTTCGGGGTTATGTTGAACGCACCGGATGAGAGTCCCAGGTAGAAGAATTAAAATGGAGCATTTGTACATAAGAATTTGGAATCGATTTCTAAACACGGCAGACCACATCAGGAAGGGCAGGTGGAAAGAATTCACCCGTCAGGCCTTGATGGCTGTTTTGGTCGCTGGAGCCGGATTGACAGCCATGGCGTCAGAGTCATCAAAGGTTGAACAAGCGGGGGCACCCGCGGCGGCGGAAGAAGCTGGGCCGACCCTGCATCTGGACTACGGACGGGGAGCCGCCTGCGAGAATCCGTTGGGCAAGTTTATGTATTTTGTGCCACTGATCTCACCTCAACCAGTGTCGGTTGCCACGAATCCGTCCAACACTCAACAGGCGCGCGTCATTTCGGCCACACGCCGAATCAATGGCAATTCCCTGCAGGTGACCTGCGATTTTGAGTTCGTGGGCGCGGGTGTTTATCGGCATATTATTGATCATACTCAGGAAATCCTCCGCCATGAATCGGAGCTCAAGGCCGGTGGCGCGCTCGAACAGCAGCTCGGCTCGATAAATGTCGAGGGCTCTGGCAAGGGGACAATTGAAATCGAGGGAACAATTGCCAATCGGGTCCCGGTAATCACCGAGGTCCGGTTGCGCTTCAATGCCCACGGGCATCCCAGCCCGGTCACCATCGATCTCCACGATATCAAGTTTCAGGATGGGGTTTTTCGCAACCAAAACGACATGATCGCCCGTGTGAACACGCTCACCTTCCGCAGGAACCCGGGCGCGGCTAAAATGGAAATAACCGTCGCCTCGGTGAGTCGGAAGGATGCCTGCAACAGCCGCATGCAGAAGCTTCTCGGGTCCATTAAAGGCGCGGCGGCCAATCTCTTTATAAAACCGGTGGCGGTGGAACAGGCCGGATTTAACGCCATGCTGAATTTCGGCCAGGCCCTCGCTTTGGAGTCCCCGACCTTCACCTTTCCTCGCGCAACAAATCTCAAAGGCGATTTTGCGGCTCGATCTTAAACGCAAAGAATCGTGAGCTTCCTCGGCCCGTGCGCGCCCAAAACAAGGATGCGCTCGATGTCACTGGTGCGGCTGGGCCCGGTGATGAACGAGATGAAGCTGGGATAATTCCCGGCATATTTTTTCTTGATCAAAGCAAAGGCTTCAGGCAGGTCGCCCAGCAACTGCACCCGCCGGGCGAACACGACATGGTGGGGAGGCAATACAGATAAGGCCCTGCCGCCCGCGCTGCGGCTGGTCACCAATACGCTGCCTGTCTGGGCAACCAAAGCGTCGCATTCGCTCAGTCCAACACTGCAGGTTTCCAACTCCGCGATCTCGTAAGCCGCGTCTGTCCTGCAGACCGGCAAGCCAAGGGCATTGCAGGCAAAATCCGTCAACTCACCCTGATGAGCCGCGACTTTCTTCCAAGCTTCGCCATCGCGAAGCGCCAGGAGCAGACCTCTTAATTGGTCCAGTCCACTGACCAGATGAAAGCCAGCCTTTAACAGGGCGGCATTCTGCTCGAAGCGTGCCAGGCGCTCCTGGGGTGTAGCTCCCACCAGCGGCAACCACTGACGGGCATCTTCCGGCGCGGCGGGCGCCAGGGGCCCCTTCACAGCGGCATGGGCGTTGTGACCGGGAAGCGGGGCTGGCGTCGTGAGGGCCTCACGGATTCGCCCCAGGATGTTCTCGCGCTCGTTCAATTTGGTTCCTGTCGATTCTGGATTTGGCCGGCGGCTCTTTTGGCCCAGTATTCTTTAAAAGTCCGCGGCGCGAGCGGCGGCAGCTCGCGGGTGCGAGTCCATGCGCGAGCGGGGTCGAGCCGAGTCCCTTTAATCAACGGGTGCGCGTGCTGGAGGAAGCGGCCGGCTGTCTTGAGGCCTCGATAAAGCGCGGGCCGATTCATGACCATGGCGAAAAGTTTGAAAGCCATCTTCTCGAAAAGAGAGGGTTTCTGCCTGACGGCATTACGCCGGTTTTGGAGCAGGTGATGGTGCAAATCGATTTTAACCGGGCAAATCTCCGTGCAGGCGCCGCACAGCGAGCTGGCATACGACAGATGCTTCCAATCCTGAAGGCCGCGCAGGTGCGGGGTAATCACCGAACCGATCGGGCCTGAATAGGTGGTGCCGTAGGTGTGACCGCCCACGTTGCGGAATATGGGGCAGACATTGAGGCAGCCGCCGCACCGGATGCAATGCAGGGAATCCCGCTGCTCGGCATCGGCCAGGAGCTGGGTGCGGCGATTATCCAGTAGCACGACATGGAACTCTTCCGGGCCGTCCGGCTCCCCGGGTTGGCGCGGCCCGCCATAGAATGAATTGTAGCAGGTCAGGGCCTGGCCGGTGCCGATGGTCGCCAACATCGGCAGGAAGAGCGCCAGGTCCTCCAACCGGGGCAGAATCTTTTCTATCCCGAGCAGAGTCACCATCACTTTGGGCAATGCCGCAGTCAGCCTCGCATTGCCTTCATTTTCGGTAATTGAAATCATCCCGGTCTCGGCGATGGCGAAATTGGCTCCTGTCAATCCGATGTCGGCGGAGAGGTACTTCTGTCGCAAGACGCGCCGCGCGATAAGGGTAAGGTCCTCGGGATTCTGAGTCGGTGCGCTGCCCAGCTCTTGCGTAAAGAGCTGGCTGATGTCCCCTCGTGTGAGGTGCATGGCCGGAAAGACGATGTGATAAGGCGTTTCCTTTCGGAGCTGAACGATGAACTCACCCAGGTCAGACTCGACGACCTCAAAGCCTTCTTCCTCGAGCGCCTTGTTGAGATGAATCTCCTCGGAGGTCATCGCCTTGGATTTGATAATCGAGCGCGCCTTTTTCTGGCGGATGATTTCCAGGATGATGTCCCGCGCCTGCTCGCCGGTGCTGGCCCAATGGACGCGGGCGCCGCGCGATTCAAGATTGCGGGAAAACTCGATGAGATATTTGTCCAGGTGATTGATTGCCTCCCACTTTGTCTCCGCCGCAGCCTGGCGGGCTGCCGCCCAATCCTGAAATGCCGCTTTGGTTTTATCGCGGGCGGTTTCGTAGTTGAGCAGGGCCGACTGGATGAGGTCACGGTGGCGTAGGTCGGCGGTGAGCCGGCGGGCCTGGGTTTTGAACTGACGGACCAGTGCCTTCATGATTGAGCCAGAATCTCCGCCAGGTGAATCGTCTTCATCCGGCTGCCCTGGCGGTCCAGCAATCCCTGGATATGCATCAGGCAACTGGAATCACTCGACACAATATAGTCCGCCCCCGTCGCGTGGGCCTGAGCGCATTTCACCTCGCCCATTGCCGTCGAGATCATGGGGAATTTTGTGGCAAAGGTGCCTCCAAACCCGCAACAGACCTTCTCCGCCATCTCGACGAGTTCTAGCCCGCGCACGTGCGCCAGAAGCTGGCGCGCCTGGGTGCTGATCCTCAGCTCACGCAACCCGTGGCAGCCATCATGAAAAGTCACCTTCGCCGGGAACCGCGCTCCCAGGTCGCTCACCCCCAGACGCGATACAAGGAATTCAGAGAACTCATAGCACTTCTCGGCCAAAGCCCGCGAGGCGCGTTCGTACTGGGTTTTGACAAAAAGCTCCGGGTAAAACACGCGCAGCATCGCCCCACAGGAACCAGAGCCAATCACTACGGCCTCGGCGTTTTCCAGGCGCTCCAGCACCCTGCTGGCCACCGCGCGCGCTTCTTCCCAATAGCCCGAGTTATAGGCGGGTTGCCCGCAGCAGGCCAATTCTTCAGGGCACTCCACTGTATGTCCCAACGCTTCCAGGATATGGACCATGCTGATGCCGACCTTGGGGAACATCAAATCGACAAAACAAGGAACGAATAAAGTGACTTTCATGCGGGCGCTGCGTTTGGGCGAGCGGTTTGGGCGCGTTGTGTCGTTCGACTGATTGGATGTCCTTGGTTTTTGGGTTCGTTGGTGGCTGCTCGCGAAGCGCAAATGACAGTGTTTCCTGTTTCGGTTCTGCGGCAGCCGCTGCCACCGCCTCGGAAAGGGCCTGGCAAAATTCTGCGGAATTGCGCGGATCGCGCCATGGCTGGGCGCCGCGTTGCAGTAGCGCCGCATTGCCCTTGCCGGTGTTGGCTCCTTCGCGGACAAACAGCGGAACCAGGCGAAATCGCTCCAACTGCTCGATGGCGCCCGCCCAAGTTCCACCCTTTTTTAAAATCCGAGGTGATTACCAGGGCGGAGGCCAGCGCCAGCGGAAACACTGGTCCACTGCCCTGAGTTGTTAACAGATACGCGGCGACTGTCATCGTCCATCTGGAATCCACCATATCATCAACGAGCAGCACAGGGCCAGTAGAGATCGTTCCCAGAATCTTCAGTGAGCCATCGACGTTGCGTGCCTGCTGGCTGCTATTGGCCATGGTTTTCTGTGCAGGCCGGTCATCGGTTCTTTGCAACACCTCTTGGAATGGAAGGTTCAGAGAGGCGGCGAGGCGGCGGGCGAAATTGGGCACGAGGTTTGGGTGGCGGCGCGAGGGGATGCAGCGCGGAAGAGCGCGCATGATGCGTTCGATAAACCGATAATGCGGGCGAAAATCATGACCCCAATCCGAAATGCAATGAACCTCATCAACTACCAACAAGGCAATGCTCCCGGCAATGGGAGCCAAAACGCGGCTGCCAAAATATTCGTTTGCCAATCGCTCGGGAGAGATGAGTAGAATGTCCACCTCGTTCTGAGCCAAAGCCGTCTCGACCGCTATCCATTCGTCCCGGTTCTCGGAATGAATCGTCAGAGCTCTAACTCCCATGCCTGTTGCGGCCGCAATCTGGTTGCGCATCAGAGCCAGGAGAGGCGAAATTAAAATCGTCGTGCCAAGGCGCTGCTCGCGCAGCAGTTTCGTGGCAATGAAATAAACAAAGCTCTTTCCCCAACCGGTCTTCTGTACCACAAGCAATCGACCCTGTGCATCCGCAACATGACGGATCGCATCCTCCTGCCCATTGCGCAACACGCTAGCCTCGTTCTGCGTCCCGAGCCGAAGCAGTTCAAGAGCGCGTATTGGGTTGTACGACATGGCGAATAGGGTTAGACCTGTTTCGGACCCTCTCATTGGCGCGACATGTGCCGGCTAAATTGAGTGACATTAACAGGATGAACTTGTAAGAACAAGGGTTTACTTCCGTATGCGCAAAAGACTCAATCGGGCCACACCGGGCCGATACTTGCGGAGGACCCTTTATCCGCGGCGTTTGGACCGCTATATTCGGTGATGCAGCCTAAGGCCCATTTGCGGTTGTTGGGGTGGTATAGCTGGCTCGCCAAATGGTTTCGGCCGAGCGAGGCGTCGGCTACTTTACTGTGGGCGGGGCTGGCCGGGTGTATTGGAGGATTGGGAGCGATTGCTTTCCGCGCGACCATCCAGGGCATCCTTTGGGGCTGGACCCGCCACACCGGCAGTTTCGAACAAGTGGCGGGCCAATTGGCCTGGTGGCAGCGGTTCTTGATTCCGGCCGGAGGCGGTCTGCTGGCCGGCTTGACATTGCATTTTGGGCAGCGCCTGGGGCGAGGTCATCGCTCGACCGATTACATGGAAGCGATCGCGCTGCGCCGGGGAACCATCAGCGTCCGCCAAGGGCTGACCAAACTGGTTTCATCGCTGATGACGATTGGGTCGGGCGGGTCGATTGGCCGCGAAGGCGCCATGGTTCAGCTCTCCGCCACGCTGGCTTCCTGGCTGGGCCTGCGGGGCCGTCTCTCGACGCCGCGGTTGCGGTTGGTGGTGGCCTGTGGGGCAGCCGGAGGCATCGCTGCGGTTTACAACGTCACCATCGCCGCGGCATTGTTCGTGGCAGAAATCGTTCTGGGCTCGATTGCGATGGAGAGTTTGGGGCCGCTTCTGGTGGCGGCGGTGGCCAGTTCGCTCATCAGTCGGTATGTGGGTGGGGCGCAGGCCTATTTTACTACCCCGCCTTTCCAGTTAGGGTCGCCTTGGGAATTGATTCCCTGTTTCGCGATGGCGGTGGTGCTGGGGATTGCCGCGCCCGGTTACGTTCGGTTGCTGCGAAAGAGCGAAGATTGGCTCACGGCGCTGGTGCCGCAGGTTTATTGGCGCATGGCCTTGGGGGGCCTGATGGTCGGGGCCTTGGCCATTGTTTTCCCGGAGGTCTGGGGCAATGGGCGGACGATGGTGAACCTGGCGCTGCAAAGCCCCTGGCCCTGGACCATCCTGGCGGCAATCCTGGCCTGCAAAGTGCTCGCCACGGCCATTACTACTGGCTCCGGCGCAGTGGGCGGTGTTTTTACGCCCACGATGTTCACTGGGGCGATGCTGGGCTGCTTGCTGGGCCACGCCATTGCAGCCTGGTGGCCGGGCCGCACGGCCGGGGCGCAGGCCTACGCGCTGGTAGGCATGGGCGGTTTTCTGGCCGCTACTACTCGCGCCCCGCTCATGTCGATGTTGATGCTCCTGGAAATGACCCTCGATTACGGCGTCGTGCTCCCGCTGATGCTGGTTTGTGTGGTCGCTTATTATACCGCCCGCTGGCTCCAGAGCGATTCCATCTATTCCGAATCGTTGCGGCGCAAGCAGATGCAAACCACCCCGGCGGACATCTCGGCCCTGCGGGTGCGTGATCTGATTAAACCGCCCCAGGTTAAAGTCTTAGAGAACGCGGCCTTTGGCGAGGTCGTGCGGTTATTCGCCAATCATCCGTACCGGCACATGCCTGTTGTCACGCTCCAGAACGAGTTGCGAGGAATCATCGACTTGAGCGAGGTCGAGACCCTGTTGCAAAAGCGCCAGCACAGCGAATGGATTACAGCGGCCGACCTGATGCGCACCCGCATCCAGATGGTGACTCCAGGGGACACCCTGCACGAGGCTCTGGAGCAATTCCGCCATTTTCGCGGTGAGCGCCTTCCGGTGATCAATAACCTGCATGAACGGATGCTGCTTGGGTATGTATCCAAAACCGACCTGCTGCTGACGATGGCTCATGGCTTAAGCGGGGGCCAGCATTGAGGCTCACTTTTTGCTGTTGGCGCACCAGGGCGGCTACTGCCCGCAGGGAGTCATTCTTATCGCTCCGTTCAGTGTGTACGACAACCAGCAACTTGTTCCGGTGAGAATGCCCATCTATAACGCAGGCCGTTGGCCTGCAAACCATCACTTCCCAGGGCGTTGCCCGGGCATTGCCCTGGGCATTGCCCTGGACTGGTATGAGCGACGCCGTTGGCGTCGGCGGCTCTGGCACACGCGCGGACCAACCGATCTGCGCCAGATCGAGGTCCTCACTTCTTCTGCTTCTCGCGTATGATCTCGAAATTGTGTTCGAAGAACTTCCCGTTTCGTTCATAAGTGAACCGAAAACGGGCGGCCCCTTTTTTCCAAACCCAGTCGTAAGCCGTATAGACGGTGTAATAAGAGATGGGCGGCGGTCCCCAAAAACCTTCGGCATAGTAGGGACCCCAAAGCGGGTCGTACCAGCCCAGGCCCCAACCCGGCCCCCAACCCCACCCGGGGCCCCAGGCATACCAAGCCGGATAAGGGGAGCTGGCCGGCATGGGGGGCATCAGCATACCGGTAAAGCTATGCGGGCCAATCATCCGCCCGCGGATGGGATGCGACTCGCCTCGAGTATCCACCACATAACTGCGGTTGCCCACTAATGTCATGCGATCGCCGGTCGGATTAAAAATGCGTATGGCAAGGCGATTGTGGAACCGGCGAAGGTGATATTCCAGCGGGTCATAATGCACCAGGACGGGCTGCTTCGAAATCACCGCCGGGACATTGGGTGGCTGAATGACGCGATAATTGTAGGTAGCGCAGCCGCTGACGCAAAGAGCGACAAGCGCAAGAAGATGCAGTTTCATACTGTTTCCTTTGAACCCCTGCCCGCTCGAGAAATGTCATCTCATCTTATCATGCTACAGGGGCGATATCAAATGGGGTATTAGCCCTTATCCCTTATCGTAATGCCTCAGTGACTACGGGGCTGCCGGCTGAAGCCGGCGTTCCGGACGCGCGGAACGCCGCCTTTAGGCGGCAGCGCCCGCCGTCACTAACCGGTTACCCCTTATCGCTTTTTTCTTAATTCTTCACCCCATTGGTTGCCCTCTTAATTGTGGTTTTACTCTCACGGTTTTAATGCTAAATGATACAGGACAAGTCGGCTTTGCTGGAGAGTGGGCGAGTGGCGGAATGGCAGACGCGCGTGGCTTAGGACCACGTGGGGTAACCCTTGCAGGTTCAAGTCCTGTCTCGCCCACCAGTCAAAAAAGAGAAGCGGATTCAACCAGACTTAAAGAAATCAAGAACTCAAGAACGCCAGAATCGGTTTGACCCTCTTCGGGCTCGTCTGTACATTGCGCTTCCTTCTGGAATCCCGACACGTTTGGGATTAGCTGGCGGACCGCGCCGGGAGGCCAGGGCGGTCCCAAAGCGCTTTGCGTTCCAGAGTAGCTCAATGGTAGAGCAGCCGGCTGTTAACCGGCGGGTTGCAGGTTCGAGCCCTGCCTCTGGAGCCATTTGTTCCCCAAATTCGAACTTCTTGGAGTTACAGATCCAGGCCGCGGTCCGGATATCAAATGGCTTCGGCGAAACAGAATCGCCGGATGAGCTGTGCGGTTCCTCTTCCCGCTCGTTTGCAAGCGACAATGTTTGAAGTGGCAGGAAAGCTCGAGTCATGCCCGAAGGTCAATTCGAGTCCGAACTCTTAGTTCAGCTTCGTTGGGGGAGCGCTTGCGGTGGAATAATCTATGTGCCAGTCCGAATCGAAAGGATCTCCTCGTTCCCAGGACCAAGCATTTTTCTTGAGGGCGTTGGATTAAATCATACCAAAAACCCATTTGCAGCTTTTTGGTCTTGCTGAACGAAATGCAACAGGCAAATCACAATGCATCGGCGGCTCTCATTTTTTACAAGCTGCTCTATGTAAATCAATTAAGTCATTCTGCCCACAGCCTCCAAATGGATGGCACAACGTTTGCATAAGGCTGCGCCAATGGGATGCGCCGATTTCCGCCGGCTCATCCCAAAACAAACGAATAAAACCCAGCACTATTACCCCGAGCATGAAAAAAATCGAAGCGATTATCAAACCATTCAAATTGGAGGAGGTGAAGGATGCCCTTGGTGAGATCGGCATTGAAGGAATGACCGTAACCGAGGTGAAAGGCTTTGGCCGCCAAAAAGGCCATACCGAAATCTATCGCGGCAGTGAATACACAGTCGATTTCCTGCCGAAGATAAAAGTGGAACTGGTCCTTGCGGACGAGAAACTGGAGGAAGCCGTGGCTGCAATCGTGAAAGCGGCGAAGACCGGCAAGATTGGAGATGGGAAGGTCTTCGTCTCTTCGATTGAGGAGGCTGTTCGCATTCGGACTGAGGAGAAGGGAGTCGCTGCCGTCTAAAGAACTACCAAATAAAAATAGAGAACCCAATGAGAAAGCTAATCCTTTTGACAGGTCTGCTTACAGCGCAATTTTTATGTGACGTGCCCGCTTTCGCGCAAGACGCCGCGCCCAAGCGCGCCGAGCCGACTCTCGAACAACGGGTATCGGACTTGGAGGCCTATATCAACAACGGGGCGCGGTTGGCGGATGTCACCAACAATGTCTCCTCGAAGCTGGGGGATTACAACGTAAAGTCCAACACCTTCACGCCAAAACCCGGCCCAGGCGCAAACGCTTGGCAAATGACCTCCGCTGCGCTGGTCTTATTCATGACGCTGCCCGGCCTGGCATTGTTTTACGGGGGATTGGTCCGGCACAAGAATGTCCTCTCCGTCATGGCGCAATGTTTGTTCATTGCCGGACTGGTCACGATTCTGTGGTTTGTCTGCGGCTACAGCCTTGTTTTTCATAAGGGCACCTCTTTTCTCGGCGGCCTCGGATACGCCTTCTTGAAGGGCGTCGATTCGAGCCCCAACCCGGATTATTCGTTTTGGGTCTCGCAGAACGTCTTTTCGATGTACCAGCTTATGTTCGCAATCATCACTCCGGCGCTGATCATTGGCGCTATTGCCGAACGGGTGAAGTTCTCCGCGATTTGCCTCTTCATGACCCTGTGGATGTTCATCGTTTATTTTCCTCAGGCCCACATGGTCTGGGGCGCGGATGGCTTGATGAACGGCGTGTTCAATCCCTATGCGAAAATCAAAGCCATCGATTTCGCCGGGGGCACGGTTGTCCACATGACCTCCGGCTGGTCGGCGCTCATCCTCTGCCTGATTGTGGGCAAGCGCCTGGGCTTTGGCAGAGAGCCCATGCCGCCCCATAGCATGGTCCTGTGCATGGTGGGCACCGGCATGCTCTGGATGGGCTGGTATGGCTTCAATGCCGGCAGTGCCGTGGGCGCCGATGTCATCGCCGCCAACGCTTTCACAACCACTACCCTCGCAACCGCCGTCGCCTCCTTCGTTTGGCCCATGTTCGAGTGGCTCGTCCGCGGCAAGCCCAGTGTCCTGGGTTTCTGCTCCGGCGCCGTTGCCGGCCTGGTCGTTATCACTCCCGCCTGCGGTTTCGTCACCCCTAACGGAGCGGTGATTATCGGCATCGCAGCGGGACTGATCCCCTGGTTCTTCTGCTACAAAGTCAAAAACTGGTTTGGTTATGACGATGCGCTCGATACGTTCGGCGTTCACGCCATCGGCGGCACGCTGGGCGCCTTGCTCACAGGAATTTTGGCCAGAAACGCCGCCAACCCAAACCTGGCCGCCAACCTGAAGGATTACGTGACCGATTCCCCGGCGCAACGGCTGGTTATCGAGCAACTCAAGGCCATCGGCGTCACCCTCTTCCTCGCTATAGTCGGCACCACCATCATCGCTTCCATTGTCAAAGCTGTGCTCGGCTTGCGGCCTTCCGCCGAAGTCGAGGTAGCCGGATTGGACCTTAATGAACATGGCGAAGAGGCCTACCACAGTGAAGGACAATTATGATATTTCGCCTGCGCCAAACCGCCTTGCAGCCGGCTGCTGCGTCCGGTGCGGCGCCGGGCGACCTAACCGAAACGAACCGAAACTGAATCCAAAACAGAAACCATATAATGAGCACACCTAAGAGCGTACTTGAATTAGCCAAGAAAACCGGCGCCAAGATGATCGACATTAAGTTCGTCGATACTTTTGGCACCTGGCAGCATTTCAGTTGTCCCATCCGAGAGCTGACCGAGGAGATTTTCAGCGAGGGTTTGGGCTTTGACGGCTCGAGCATCCGGGGCTGGAAAAGCATCGAGGCCTCCGACATGCTCGCCATGCCCGACCCCGACACCGCCTTTATCGACCCGTTCATGGTCGAGCCCACC
>DASYZB010000160.1 GCA_035946615.1 Verrucomicrobiia bacterium | reverse complement strand
GGGTGGACGAGATAAAAGTGGGAGCTAGCGGGTGCGAGCGGCCCAAAAATCCTCGAAACGGCCGGACATGATACAGCAGCGAAGGGCGATAATAGCGTTTGCTCCACGGACCGACCAACGCATGCCCGATTGCTTGAGGCGCTCGCCAATGACGGTGCGACAGCCGGCCTCGACGACACCCGAACCGACGAAGAAGTCTTTTTCACGATATTCGGCGTAGCGCATGCAGGAGGCATTGTTCTCAAAATAGCCTATCTCTTTGCGAAGGGACTTTTTGGCTTTGGGCGAGCTGGGCAAGTTTTTGCCGGCCTTGCGGACCAGTCGCTGGATGTCGCCGGCTTCCAGTAAATTGCGCCAGGCCTGGGGGGATTCGGCTTCTGGTCCCCACAGGATTTGCGCGATTAGAGTCAGATGCTCGTAAGCGTGGAACAGATCCACGATATGCACCGCACCGGGGAAGTGCGTCTGGGTGATGGTGCGGTTGTAACGTTGGCCGTCGGTGAGCACGATAACCGTTTGGGCTTGCTCCAGGCCGCGCCGCAACGCCTCGGCGTACATGCGCCAGCCAAAAAGTGTGCTCGACTCGATGGCTCCGACATAGGTCGTTGAATCCGGATCGCGTTGAGGATGGCCCTCCTTGTCCAAGCCGACCTGCGTAAACACACAGCCCAGTTTGACTTCCCGTGTTCGCGCCGAACCATCGGCCTGTTTGCCCTTTCGTCCCACGAGTTCGCTTTTGCGCACCGGGATGCCAGTTCCATCAAAACTGATGTAGAACTTAGCGCCGGGTTCCAGTTGGGGCGGGACGCTCAGGCCAGTATGCACTATCTGCTCCTGTTGTTCCGAGAGCCACTGTTCGACTTGCCGGCCCACTTCTTCAGCGACTCGCTCGATCTCCCGGGGTTCGATCCGCAACCCGGCGTAGCAAAGCAGGTCTTCGGCGGCTTGCTCGAACTGCGTTTGGCTGCCGGCCCGCGCCATGAGGCGGCGCACCCCAGGCGAATAGGTCGTGTTGACAATGTCCAGACGCTCGTCATCAGGGAAGCGGCTTTGGCGGCATTGCTCGCACTGGTAAAACGAGCGCCGGAAAGGAACTCCTCCCAAGGTGGTCAATAATCCCTTGGCCCGCCGCCCCTGGCTGGTCATGCGCTGGCCGCACTCACACAGAACTATCTCCCTGGGAGCATGGCCCTGCCAATGAGAGAGTAAGCTGCCCAGGACGCCAGCTCCGCCTTGGCGAGCCGCCTGCAGCATGAGCGTCTCCCAGGCCTCGAAATCAGGTGTCTGCCTGCTGGCCATGGCCGTGGCCAGGCGACGCACCTCGGCGCTTTGTTCCAGTTCCACCAGCAGTTTTTTTTTGCACGACTTCAGCTACCGCCAAATCACCGAGTTGTTCGCCCAGGCGCACCAACTGGTCGACCACGCCCTCAAATTGGCGCATGGCTTGAATCTGCTGGCGATAGAGCGGAACCAGCGCCGGATCGGTGAGCCGGACCGAGACGGTTTTATTGGCTTCTTTGCGGGTCAGCAGCGGATAGGGGCCGCGTTTGGCACTTGAACCATCGGCATGTTTAACAGTCAGGAACTGCTCGGTCAGGGAGCCGCGACGCAACTCACGCAAGTCGGCGAGTTGGCGCAGGAGGCCCTGACGTTGCTGTTCGAGGTTGGAGTAATTGGGAGAGGGAGCTTTCATATTGTAGTCATATTACTACAATAAGGCGGCCAAAAACAATAGAAAACGTCAAAACCAACTTTTATCTCGTCCACCCGTCTCAGATACAAACCTCGACACCCGCCGCCGGTCGCTTTATTCTGTCGCCCGATGAGCGCGCGATTGGCGGTTCATAAAACCTATAAACTATTCATTGGCGGTAACTTCGTTCGCAGCGAGAGCGGGCGCTGGCTGCCGGCGCATTCGCCGGATGGAAAGTTGCTCGAGAATGTTTGCCACGCCTCACGCAAAGATCTGCGTGACGCGATCGCCGCCGCTCGCAAAGCCACTGCCGGTTGGGCTGCCAAAACGGCTTACCTGCGCGGGCAAATCCTTTATCGGGCAGCCGAAATGCTCGAGAATCGGGCGGCCGAGTTGGCGGCCGAAATCGTCCGTTCGACAGGCGTCTCCTCCGGTAAGGCGCATCACGAAATCGCTTCCACCATTGACCGCCTGGTTTATTTTGCCGGATGGTCTGACAAATATCCGCAGGTTTTCGGCAGCGTCAACCCCGTGGCGAGCGCGCATTTCAACTTCACCACGCCGGAGCCGACGGGCGTCGTGGTGATTCTGGCCCCCGATCGGCCCGCGCTGATCCCGCTTGTCTCTTTACTGGCGCCGGTGATTCTGAGTGGCAACGCCGCTGTGGTCCTGGCCTCGGAATCCAGTCCGCTGCCGGCGGCTACCTTTGCCGAAATCCTGGCCACCAGTGATCTTCCGGCCGGGGTGGTGAACCTGCTCACCGGACGCCGCGCCGATTTGGTCTCGCACATCGCCGGCCACATGGATGTCAACGCAGTCGTGGACGGGGTCGGCGAGCCCGAATTGCGCACGCGGCTTCAAGCTGGCACGGCTTTCAACCTCAAACGCTATGCGGACCACGCGCTCGCGCCGGCCGACTGGTTTAGCCGTAAGGCCGAAGATCCCTACTGGATTCTGGATTCCGTCGAATTCAAAACCGCCTGGCATCCAATCGGTTTGTGATATTCCGTTTCCCGTTTCGGGCGGCTTCCGGAGCGGTGAGGCGCGACGTCCTTATCGGGAGCCGGCAAGGATTCAATCCGACTCCGTTAAAGCTATTGCCTATTTAACTTGTTTAACTTATTTAACCGATTCAACGCATTGAAGAATAACTGTACCTGAAACCTAAGATACCATGAGCGCATCTCCCATTCGCGTGGCTGTGACCGGCGCCGCCGGCCAAATTGGCTATTCACTCTTGTTCCGCATCGCCTCCGGAGCCATGTTCGGCCCGAACCAACCCGTCATCCTGCACTTGATTGAAATCGAGCCCGCCTTGCCCGTCCTCGGCGGCGTGGTGATGGAGTTGGAGGATTGCGCGTTTCCGCTGCTCCAGGGTGTGGTGGCCACGGCCAACCTCGACGAAGGTTTTCGCGGCGTCAATTGGGCGCTGTTGGTGGGCAGCATCCCGCGCAAGGCCAACATGGAGCGCAAGGATCTGCTAGGCATTAACGGCAAGATCTTCATCGGCCAGGGCCGCGCAATTGAGAAAAACGCCGCCTCCGATGTGCGCGTGCTGGTCGTCGGCAACCCTTGCAACACCAATTGCTTTATTGCCATGAATAATGCCCCCGGTGTGCCGCGCGACCGCTTCTTCGCCATGACCCGCCTGGACGAGAATCGCGCTAAATCGCAACTGGCAAAAAAGGCCGGCGTGCTTGTGGCTTCAGTTTCCAATGTGGCTGTCTGGGGCAACCATTCCTCGACTCAATACCCCGATTTTTACAACGCCAAAATCAACGGCCGGCCGGCGACCGAACTCATCCGGGATGAAGCGTGGCTAAAAGGCGAGTTCATCTCCACCGTACAGCAGCGCGGCACGGCGATCATCAAAGCCCGCGGCGCATCGAGTGCCGCCAGCGCCGCCAATGCCGTCGTGGACAGCGTCCGCTCCATCATCGGGCCCACGCCGGCCGGCGATTGGCATAGCGTTTGCCTCTGCTCGGATGGCAGCTACGGTGTCGAAGAAGGGCTAATCAGCTCGTTCCCGGTTCGCAACGTCGCCCAGCGCCTGGAGATTGTGCAAGGCGTGCCGATTAACCCTTTCAGCCGGTCGAAAATCGACGCTACGGTGAACGAGTTAAAGGAAGAAAGGACCATGGTGAGCGAGCTGTTGCCAAAGTAGCCCCGCTCTGTAGCTCGCTCAGCTCCCGTATTTCACCCCGCACCCGTAAGGCCGGGTCTGTGAAACCGTCACCGCTTCCCCTGCCTGCAACCTCTGCACGGCTTCCCGGACATAATTTCGGGCCGTGCGCGGATCGCCTTCCGGCTCCGCCCGATCATCGATCGCGCCCTGGTAAACCAGGATGCCTTTCGGATCGATCACGAACATGTGCGGTGTCGTGCGCATGCCGTATTTCTTCCCAATCTCCCCCGAGCTGTCGTCCAGCCACGCCGTGGCCTTCATCTTTTGCTCGGCCCACTCCTTGCGCGCAGTTTCGGGACTCCGATGGCTCGAATATTTCTCGCCCACAGAATTTACGACCAACCACACCACCCCCTTGGACGTCATGTCCCCTTGCAGTTCCTGCATCGCACCGGTCCGGTAATGGTTGTGGCAAAACGGACAATCCTGATTGTAGGACTCCAGGATAACGATTTTGCCTTTGTAATCGCTCAGTTTATGGGTTTGCCCGTTGATATCCGTGGCCGTAAAGTCCGGCACCGGTTGGCCGATCTCGGCCGCTCCATACGCCATGGTCACGGAAGCCATTAGGCCCAGCCAGCTCAATGCGCGCCTCATAGTTGTCCTTTTTTAATTCAGCGATAGGTCCTCCGGCATCTGCGAGAGCAGCCGGTACTGCCAGCCTTTCTTACGCAGCACTTTTTGCCAGAGTTCGTCCGGCCGCGTATCAAAAACCAGCTCCAACGACGCCGGGTGCGTCACCCAGGCCTTGCGCTTGATTTCGTCTTCGAGTTGGCCGGGACTCCACCCGGCATACCCGGCGAACAGCTTCACTTTCTGGGTCGGCGAGAACGATTCGCCCAACTCGATCAATGCATCCACCGAATGGCTCAGGCTCAGGTTCGGGAGCACGTTGGCTTCCGGAATGAAAGCGTCGGTCAGCAAAAAGCTCAACGCCGAAGGTTGCACCGGGCCGCCCAGGTAGAGCGGGCATGTTTTGAGCGTGTCGGGGAGGTCGGCTACGATCATCTCGCCGGCGTTGCTGCCTGTCGCGCGGTTGAGCACCAAACCGAACGCCCCTTCGGCGTCATGCTGGCAAATCAGCACGACCGTGCGCTGGAAAAATGAGCCGCGCAACTGGCCGCTGTCCAGCAGCAGGTGACCTTTCAAGAACTTTCCGTTTGCCGGCATAGGGCGTCGCTTGATGCAATCTGGATTAAAATTTCGGCCTGTCAAAACTTTGTGAGGGTTAAGGTAGCGCAGGACCTTCGACTCCAATGCCGCTACCCGATGGGCGCCTTGAAAAGGGGGGTCAAATACTGCCCGGCAAAAAAGCCTTTGCCGAGGAGCCCAG
>DASYZB010000159.1 GCA_035946615.1 Verrucomicrobiia bacterium | reverse complement strand
GGTGGGCTCGACCATGAACGGGTCGATAAAGGCGGTGTCGGGGTCGGGCATGGCGAGCATGTCGGAGGCCTCGATGCTTTTCCAGCCCCGGATGCTCGAGCCGTCAAAGCCCAAACCCTCGCTGAAAATCTCCTCGGTCAGTTCGCGGATGGGACAACTGAAATGCTGCCAGGTGCCAAAAGTATCGACGAACTTAATGTCGATCATCTTGGCGCCGGTTTTCTTGGCTAATTCAAGTACGCTCTTAGGTGTGCTCATGAGGCGATTGTTCCCTTTTGATGCCATGTTGTTTCAAAGTTTTCTTCTGCCTTCCGCAAAAACATTAACCAACCGCTGCTGTGCTCCGCCGAGTCAAAAGCCGATTTCAACCGCGAGCGGACATCACCCGCCGCGCTCAGACCGCTTGCTCGCCGGTTTCTTCCGTCCGAATTCGGACGGCGTTCTCAATGGGGCTTACAAAGACTTTGCCGTCGCCGATTTTCCCGGTTTTGGCGGCCTTGACGATGGCATCGACTGCGCCGGTCACGATGGCATCTGCCAGCACCACCTCGATTTTGATCTTGGGTAAAAAATCGACGGTGTATTCACTCCCACGATAGATTTCCGTATGGCCCTTTTGGCGGCCAAACCCCTTCACCTCCGAAACCGTCATCCCTTCGACACCCAAACTCGAGAGGGCCTCTTTGACATCTTCGAGTTTGAAAGGCTTAATGATGGCCTCGATTTTTTTCATCTCATTCGTCGGTGTTGCAGAAACCGATACTAACACCCGGGGCAATGCTGTAAACAGGAATGTTGAAAAAAACTTTCGAGTTCATTGCGATTTATCTTGCACGCGCGCGCGCTTCCATGGCTCACCATTTTTCGCAATGAACATGTTTGGGATTGTAGCGCGTGCGCGGGCCAGGCTCCTCGCCGGGCAGGCCAAGAGAAATGACAGCCACCGGGATGATCGCGCGCGGCAGCGAAAGGAGGGAACATACCTGAGCGACGGCGGCTTGGCTTGGGTGCACCCCGACCCAGCAGGCCCCCAACCCGAGGACATGCGCAGCCAGCAGCAGGTTCTCTATCGACGCCGAGCAATCCTGCAACAGGAAGCTAAGCTGGCGGTCCAAGGCCGCATCCTGGTCTCCACACACGACGATGGCCAGGCATGCCGTGGGGAGCATGGCGCCTCCAGGTAATGCCCCCGCCAGCCGCGCCAGTTGCTCTCGTTCGCGCACGACGACAAAGCGCCACGGGTCCTTGGCCATTGCCGATGGCGCCGCCATGGCAGCCTGCAAGAGAGTGGTCACCGTCTCTTGAGGGATTTCGCCGGGGGCATACACCCGGATGCTGCGCCGTCCGAAAATGAAACTCAACGATTCATCGCTTGGTTTGTTCATAATCAATCCCGAATGCCCGGTCCTGTTCGGGTTCTTAGCATCCGCGCGTTCTTCCGCGGGAAACATCAGAGTGCCCCGAATGAGTTGCATGTCGAGACTCATCTCCTATCCTGCTGGCCCATGAACGTGATGCGTTACACCGATCGCGATTTCCTGCAACGCCGGCGCGCGCTGAACGCGGCATCGAGCCTGTTCGATCCGCTCATCGAGCAGCGCACCCGCGCCATTCTCGAAGACGTCCAGGCACGGGGTGATACCGCCCTGATAGAATTGACGCAACGCTTCGATGGGGCGCAGCTCAACCCGGAGCGCCTGGCGGTGACGCAGGCCGAATTGGTGACCGCTTTCCTTAAGGCCGATGAATCACTCCGCGCCGCTGTGGCTGAGGCGGAGAAGAACATCGCGCGTTTTGCCAGGCGCTCTTTGCGACAGGCCTGGCAGATGCCCAATTCGCATGGCGCCACTGTGGGCGAGAAGTTTGATCCCTTCCAGAGGGTGGGCATTTATATTCCGGGCGGAACAGCGCCATTGGTCTCGACCGCCCTCATGACCATTACCTTGGCCAAAGTGGCCGGGTGCCCCCAAATCGTCGTGTGCACTCCTTGCGCGCGTGATGGCAGCGTCAATGCCGCGCTTCTGTTTGCGGCGCGGGCGGCTGGGGCCACAGAGATTTACAGGATCGGCGGGGCGCAGGCGATTGGGGCCATGGCTTACGGCACTCAAACCATTGGGCAGGCGCAGAAGGTTTTTGGGCCAGGCAACGCCTACGTCGTGGCAGCCAAACGCCTGGTGCTCGGCTATGTGGCTATCGACCTGCTCCCAGGGCCCAGCGAATTGCTGGTATTGGCCGATGACACGGCCAATGCCGGGCTGATTGCGGCTGATCTCCTGGCCCAAGCAGAGCACGGCTCGGGTCATGAGCGCGTTTGGCTCGTTACGACTTCCGCCCGGCTGCTCAAAGGTGTCCAAAAGGAAATCGGGCGGCAACTTTCCAGCCTCCCGCGGCGGGAGCTGCTCGAAAAATCGCTGGAAAACGCCTGGTTGATCCAGGTGAAAGGACCGGATGAGGCGATTGAGCTTGCGAATGAACTTGCCCCCGAGCACTGCGAACTGATGATGCGCAACAGCCGCCGCTTAGCGGCAAGACTCCTGACAGCCGGGGCCATTTTCCTCGGGCCGTGGTCGCCGACCGTTCTGGGCGATTATGTGGCGGGACCCAGCCACACCTTGCCCACGGGCGGTGCGGGCCGCTCGTTCGCTGGTCTGACGGTGGACCAGTTCCAGCGCCGCACGAGTGTCGTCGAATACAGCCGCGCTTCACTTAAGAAAGCCCTGCCTGCCGTGCGGAAATTTGCCCAACTTGAGGGCCTCGATGCCCACGGGCGAAGCGCCGCAATCCGCTTTGAAACCCTCTGAGCCCCATTGGACCTGTTTTATGCCGCGAGCCGCCGTTTCCCAGCCGATAAGAGGCTGCGGGAGAGATTTGCGGCCCCCAGAGCGGCTGATCCGGCCACTGGTGCGAGAGCTAGACCCGTACGTGCCAGGCGAACAGCCGCGGATATTGGGCCTGATCAAGCTCAACACAAACGAGAACCCCTACCCGCCGGCGCCGGGGGTCCTGCGCGCTCTCAAGGCGGCTGCCGATGAGCGATTGCGGCTCTATCCTAACCCGGGGGCGGACGTTTTGCGGACCAAACTGGCGCGGCTCCACGGCTGCAGGCCAGACAACCTCATCGTGGGCAACGGGTCGGATGAGCTGCTGGCCTTGGCCGTGCGGTGCTTTGTCGAACCGTCGCGGCGATTTGGCAAATTGCATCGGCTCAGCAAGGCCAGCGTCCAATTCTTTGCGCCGGGCTATTCTCTTTACCCGGTGCTGGCGCGTATCCACGGCGCGCTGAGCCAGCCCGTCCCGCTCAACCCGGATTTTACCATGCCTGAAATCGCAGAACTCAAGCGGACACGCCAGTGGGACTTCAGCGCCGCTCTGACGTTCATCACGACGCCCAATGCGCCCAGTGGCCGCGCTTACCCAGTGGAGCAGCTCGATGCCCTCTGCCGCGCGCAGCAGGGAGTCCTTGTGCTGGACGAGGCCTACGTCGATTTCGCAAAAGAAAACACCCTCAGGCTGGCCCTGAAATATCCGCATGTGCTGGTGTCGCGCACATTCTCGAAGGCCTACTCGCTCTGCTTTCAACGGGTCGGCTATTTCATCGGCCATCCCCGCCTCATCAGCGCGCTAGGCAAAATCCGCGACAGCTACAGCGTCAATGGGCTCGGCCAGGTGGCGGCGGCGGCAACGCTGGATGAGCTGCCGTATTATCGCGCAAACTTTCGCAAAATCATCGCCACGCGCGACGCGCTTGCGGCCAAACTGCGCCGGCTCGGTTTCGAGGTGTTCCCTAGCCAAACCAACTTCATCTTTGCCCGCCCGCCGCGGTTTTCGGCAGGCGAATGGCTTGAAAAGCTGCGCCAAAGAAAAGTTCTGGTTCGCTGGTTCGACCAGCCCATGGCGCGCAATTTCCTGCGGATTACTATCGGCACACCGCAGCAAACCCGCGCGCTGCTGGAGGCAGCGCGGCACATCCTGCGCCCGGAGCGCGGCGCCGCTTATGAAAAACCCCGTTCTCCTCGTTTCGTGCGCTGATCAACGCGGATTGGTTCACGCCGTGACAGGCGTTCTGCTGCGCGCCGGCTTCAACATCGTCAGCAACCAGGAGTTTGTGGATGGAGAATCTCGCCGGTTTTTCATGCGGACCGAATTCGAAGGCGCCCCCAACTGCGGCCAACTGGAAGCGGAAATTCGCGGTACGTTGCCAGCGGAGGCGCAGGTGCAAGCGCGCCTGCCCACCCGGCGGCGCGTGGTAATCCTTGTCTCCAAAGAGCATCATTGCCTGGCCGACCTGCTGGTGCGCCATGCCTACGATGAACTGCGTGCCCAGGTGGTCGCGGTGGCTGGCAATCACCAGACCTTGCGCCCGCTGGTTGAGAAATTCGGCGTCCCGTTTTTCCACGTGGACAGCGCGGGCTGTTCCCGGCAAGGGCACGAGGCGGAGTTGCTGGGGCTGCTTGATCGATTTAAACCCGACCTGCTGGTTTTGGCCAAGTACATGCGGGTGCTCAGCCCGGCATTCGTCGCGCGCTGGCCCAACCGGATGCTCAACATCCACCACTCGTTTCTGCCGGCATTTGCCGGGGCAAAGCCCTACCATCAGGCCTTTCATCGCGGCGTCAAGGTCATCGGCGCCACCGCCCATTTTGTCACCGACCAACTGGATGAAGGCCCGATCCTTGTGCAACAGGTCATTCCGGTGGACCACACCTATGGGCCGCACGAACTGGCCCAGGCTGGCCGTGACGTCGAGAAGATCGTTCTGGCCAGGGCGTTAAGACTTGTGCTGGAGGAGCGCGTATTTCTCTGCGGCAAGCGCACCATCATTTTTGAGTGAACCGCATTACTGCTGAAAGCCTTTCCGTTTCCTGGTGGCGATTTCGAGGTAGCGCCTGGCCGCGGCATTGGCCGGGTCAAGCTCGAGGGTGGCCTGGAATTGTGTGATCGCCTCATCGAACCGGCCCTGTTGGGCCAGAGCCACCCCCAGGTTGAGGCGCCCTTGTGGATCATTGGGATTGAGCCGGACGGCTTGCTCGAAACAAGCGGCGGCCCCCTGCAGGTCGCCTCGCTTTGCCAACGCCACGCCCAGGTTGAACTGCGCGTCGGCAAATGATGGATTAGCGCGCAGCGCCTCGCGGTACTGTGCAACCGCCTCGGCCTCCTGGCCCATCGCTCCCAGGCAATTGGCCAAGGCAAAATGGACCGTTGCATCATCGGGCTTGAGGTTGAGCGCCTGGTGATACTGCTCGATGGCTTCGGCGTACTTCTGCTGCGAAGCCAGGAGATTGCCCAGATTAATGCGGGCGGCTGCGCTCTGCGGGTCAAATGCCAGCGCTTTCCGGTAATGGTCCTCTGCCTCAGGCACCTGTCCGTGACGGAATAAAAGCAGACCCCAATTGACGTGGACTTCTGCAAATTCAGGCTCAACTTTCAGCGCGTCCTTGAAAAGGCGAATCGCCTCGTCCGTTTTGCCTTCCTGCCCAAGAACAAGGCCCAAGCCGTTCATGGCTTCAAAGGAAGATGGGCGGAGCTGCAACACACGTCGATAGTCCGCCTGGGCATCCGCCAGCCTGCCCTGGCGCATGCTCACGTCCCCTAGTTTGAACCATGCATCAACGTAGTCAGGGACCAGTTCAGTGACCCTTCTCCACTGTTGTTCGGCGCTGGCCAGGTCGCCGGTCGCATTCAGCAAAGCGCCAAAGCGGTGGTGGAGGACCCAATCTCCAGGCCGGCGAGCCAGGGCTCTGCGGTAGATAGCCACGGCGTTAGACAGGCCCGCTGAGTCGTTCCTTGCGTCCAACTGCGCCTTTAAGGCCAGCCATTGCTCAACCAGGCGGTCGTGGTCCAGTTGGCCTGTAAAGGGCGGGTCATGCACGCGTTTCAACATCTCTTCCAAGACGGCGCGTTGGTCAAAATCCGTGTAGGCCAGCCGTTCGCCGCATTCGGCCTCCGTCAAAGTTTTGGCATTTGCCTGGACGCTTGCGCGCTGAGGTTCCGGGAAGAGCTGGAGGACCTCATCTGCCAGACCGCGCGCCAAACGGTAATTGCCATCGAAATTGAAATGGACATGGTCCCAAAAGCATTCCTGGCCTGGAATGCCGCCCTTGCAGGCATTGGTCAGTGTAGCTTCTGAATCAAAAAACTGAACACCAGCCTGCTTGCGGCTCGAACACACTTCGCGAAGGATGGCGTTCATTCGGCTATCAGCCCGGAAGCGCAATGCATCCAGGTCGCGCGCCTGTGCGTACTGTTCACGCGCCTTGACGACATCGCCCCAATCCAGCAGGCAGCGCGCCATTCGAAATCGCAACTCGGCGGAGCTGCCGTCGAGTTCGGCAGCCCGCGCGTACTGGGCGAGGGCGTGTTCGTAATTCTGTTGCCTCTCAAGCTCGACGCCGGCGTTTAAAGCGCGTTGCCACTCCGCCTGGCGCACCTCAGGCAAAGCCCTCTGATTCACTGAAGCAAACGGAGGACAATCCTTCAGATTCGAGCTGACCGAGCAGACGATCGTCTTGACTCCAGCCCGTTTTGCCGCCGAAAGGATGCCGGAAAAGTTGCTCCGAAAATCATCGTAAACCCGTTGGAGCTTGGGGTCATCGGCGCGGACCTGCTCGTGGACCATCATCTTCATCCCTTCCCACTGGGTGAATTGGCGGGAATGACCGGGCGCGTGCTGC
The DNA here is from genome assembly GCA_035946615.1 of Verrucomicrobiia bacterium. Taxonomy (NCBI): domain Bacteria; kingdom Pseudomonadati; phylum Verrucomicrobiota; class Verrucomicrobiia; species Verrucomicrobiia bacterium. The sequence goes on along the minus strand of DASYZB010000159.1, from coordinate 8,884 downwards.
CATAACGAGTCCAGTAATTGTCCCAGACGCGTTCGTTTGATGGCAAGGCCCGCTTGAATGAGGGCCATTGGCGGTGATTTTAAACCAAACACCGACGCCGCGCCGAATGGGCCAACGACTTCGTTGTTTCCCATATACAGAATCCAGATGTCGCCCTGGAACGGAACGCAATCCCTGGTTATGGGCAGGATGGCGTGCGAATTGATCGCGGTCATCCCCGTGTTGATGACCTCGAATTTTGTCCCGGGGCGGCGGCCTTCGAGTAATTCTCGCAGGATTCTGGAAAATCCATAAGCAGGGACCGGGTCTCCCAACGCGGCCGATTCACCAAAGACAAACACCCGGCAGGTTCCTGGCGGCTTGGCTATTGATAATCGGATTGGGTCGGGGGCTCGGGCCAGGCGGTGCGGAAAGAAACGGTAACCGAAGCGTTGGTTTTCAACAAAGGTGCCGGGTGGGGCGGTGGCTGCTCGCACAAAGAAATGCGTTGGGTAGCCCCAACCCACAAGCCGCAGCCCCAGTTCGATACCTAACAACAGAAGGACTGGCAGAACAAACCCCGCCACCCAACGGAAGATGCGCCGCCTGCGCACTGAGAGAGTCGAGGGCGCGCCGACTGAAGGCAGTTGAGCCGCTTTGGCCCCCTTCTTTTCCTTGGCGCGATTGGTCTTCATCCCAGCGGGACAGCCAGTTCACTGATTTTGACCATCCGACCTGAAGCGCAAATCCTGGTGGCATTGAACTTCCAACTCGCTCTATCGGCTGAGGTAGCGGCTTGCCAACCAACCCAAAACAATTTGCTGCCCGTCAGCATTTTCATTTCGCGCCCTTGAAATTCACTTGAACCTCGCGGGCGCCTTGCGGAACCGGTTCTTCCTGCCGCTTGCCGCCCGGCCACCGGACCCAAACCGCAGTGGGCGGCTCCGGGGTCCCCATCACCTGCACCGGGCTGTCCTGCGACCAATAGCCACTGCCGGCATGCACCTCGCGCGCCGCACCCCACCTCTGCCCAAAGCGCAAGCGCACCACAGCCCCAACCCCCGTTGGATTGCCCGCAGGTCCAACCAATTGCACCCGCAACCCGGGCTTGGCCCCTACATTATGATACAGCTTGGTCTCCCCTCCGTTCTGGCCCACTGCCAAATCCACTCGCCCATCTCCATCGTAATCGCATAGCGCGCTGCCGCGCCCCTCCCCATACACCTTCACCCCGCTCACCTGGCCAGGGACCACCTCAAAATGCCCTCGGCCATCGCCCCGCAACCACACCCCCCGCCCCCCGTCGTAGCGGGTTGTCTCCTCATCCACTCCAAAAAAATTCTGGCTCAGAAAAATGTCTTCGTTCCCGTCCCCATCCATGTCCCCCACACTCACACCGAAAGAAGGCGCGAACTGCGCCTCGCCGGGCAAAACCACCGCTTCGAAGCCGTCGCCGCGATTCAGAAACACGGTCGTTTCGAGCCAGTCGGCCTCCAAGACCTTGGCCTCTTTGGCATGGTCACCCAGAATCTCCTCGACTCCTGCCTCGCTATAGGCGGCGTGCGTTGCATAGAGCCCCCGAACCCAAGGCAGGCCACGGGCCACGCTGTTGAGCCCGCGCCAGGGCGCCACCTTGTTGAGTTCCGGCTCGTAATAGCCCTCGAGGATGCCTAACAGCCCGTCGCCATTCCAATCCCCGTAATAGACCTGCAATGGCCTGCCGGAAGCGCGCCCACGTTCATACTTGCTGTTGCTGCCCCAGTTGCTGGCCACGATGTCCAGACGCCCATCCCCATCGAAATCGCCCACAGTCACTCCATTCCACCAACCCCTTAGTTGCTCCATTGTTAGCTGCCGGGAGTCACCTCTTACTTTCACGCGCGGGTTCCAGGGTTTCAGAAGCCCGCGCTCATTATGAAATAACCGGATTGGCCCCCACTCGCATGCCAGCACCAGCTCAGGGTAGCCGTCCCCATCCAAATCGCTCCATACTGCGCCGCTGACCATCCCCACCCGCTCCAAGACCCGGGTATTGGCTTGGTCAACCACATACCGGTCGTTCTCTTTGCGATACAGCGTCGAACTGACCGCCGCTGGCCAACGCCCGCCCTCGACGCGGCCACCAACGAATAATTCCAATTTGCCGTCGCCCTTTACGTCACCAAACGCCAAAGGTCCCACACTTGCCAAACCGGTTTCGAGCGCCTCCGGTCTTTGAATACCTCCCGCCCAGACCCGGTAATCCTGCAGCCCATTGGTCCCGCCCGTCTCGTAATTGGCCTGCCCGACTACAAAGCCGCGGCTGCCATCGCCTGTAGCCCACCCCAATACCGTTGTTTGATCATCCTTAGCCCGCCCCATCAGCGCTACCGTGGGCAACCGCTGAAATTTTCCATGGCCCTGATTCAGAAAAATACCGGCCTGCCCTGCACGCCCGCTGCTGATTAAGAGGTCCTCGGCGCCATTCCCATCGACATCGCTCCAACTGACCCCAGGCCCTAATTGGCTGAGCTTGTGTGGCAACAAGGGCTGGCGCTCAAAATCATCATACGGCTCCTCGTGATGCGTGTAATGGAGCAGCCCGCTCACATCCTCGAAGATCGGCGCAGGCTCGGCCTTCTTTTCCGGCCACGACCCGGCTGCCCCGGCCTCATCAATCTCGTATTCCCGGTTGGGTTGCACCCCCTCGACCACACTGCGCTTGCCGCTGCGCCAGCGCACATCGATGCGCATCCGGTTGGTCAGGGTCCCGGCGGCAAAGACCCGCATCGCGTCATCGCAGGACAAATAGCGTCCCCCGCAGATCATCTCCTGGCTTTGCACCGGGACAGCCCCGCCATAAAGCCAAATCTTGCTGCCGATCCCGCGGGTATTGGCCCCCAACCCCTTCAGACGCACCGCTACCCGGGGCGCTATCCCATCATTGCGATAAACGCTGGCCTGGTCGTTCAGATTATTAACAATCACATCGAGGTCGCCGTCATTATCGAGGTCCGCGCAGCAAATCCCCTGGTTGACCCCCGAAAAGTTCAATCCCCAGTCATGTCCGACCTCCTTGAAGCGGAGATTGCCCAAATTCCTGAAAGCCAGGAGCGGGGAGTGCACTGGCGGATAGAGGAGTCCCAGGTGGCGGATTTGGTCGGCGGAAAGATTGCCTTGGGCCTGGCGTCGTTGGATTTCAGCATCGACATCGCCGTTCATGGAATCGCGATCATAACCTGGAGCCACCAGCACATCTTCATACCCATCGAGATCGACATCCAGGAAGAGCGTCGCCCAGGACCACGCGGAAGCTTCGATGCCGCTCAACTGCGCTATCTCAGCGTAGGTCCCATCCCCGCGATTCAACTGCAGCACGTTGCGTTTAAACTGGATGCGTTCATTGGGTTCGCCGGCACGGATGGTGACGGGCGACATGTGGGCGGCCTGGATCATCCTTTGGCGATGTTCCCGGCTCAACATATCGACCACGAGAAAATCGTCATGGCCGTCCCGGTTAATATCTGCAAAATCAACTCCCATGGAAAAGGCGCTCGAATTACGCACAGCCGTTGTGGGCATCGCGCGGAAATGACCATGCCCGTCATTGAGCCAGATGCGATCTGGCGTAAAGAGATCATTGCATACGTAGAGATCGGGCGCACCATCCTCGTTCATGTCGCGGAACATGGCCGACAGCCCTAAATCGCGCGGAGGCGAGTCGAGGGGTTTGCCCGCCTCGTCGAGGAAAGCGCCGTTAGTCCAGGATACGGGTGTAAAATGGCCTTGGCCGTCGTTGAGATAGAGGATGTCGGCCTGGCCGTGCTCGCGGATAGAGTGCTCGAAAGGGCTGACATCATAACGGCCCATTAAGTCGGTGCCGGCGACGGGCTTGCCATCGACGGCAGCAACAACTGGTTTCCCATCAACGACATGCAATGTAAAGCGCGTGTTGGGCTCATCCCCCAAGGCCGTCGGGGAATTGTTGTTGGCGACGTATAAGTCCAGCGAGCCATTGCCATCGACATCGGCCAAAGTCATTGTGGTAGCGCCGTACTTCCGGACGAGCCCCCGATCAGTGGCCTCATGAAAATGGCCTTTGCCGTCGTTCAGAAAGAGGCGCGTCCCGCCGCCAATCGAGTTGACTAGCAAATCCAGTGTGCCGTTGCCGTCCACATCAGCAAAAACCGCCCCGGTTGAGAATTGACCTTCACAACGGACACCGGCCTGGTCGGTGATGTCCTCGAAGCGCCAGCCTCCGAGGTTGCGATAGAGCCGGTTGCCGCTTTCCATGCCGCAAAAGTAGAGGTCGCACCAGCCATCGCCATCGACATCGCCTGCAGCAACGCCGGAACCTGCCAGGCGAAGCTGGCTACGCACGCCGCTTTCTTTGGCTAATAGGTTGGTGAAGAGAATTCCAGAAACCGAGCCAGGCACTCGCGTAAAGCCGGTCCGCCCTTCACTAGGAACCGGCAAAGCAGCGCTGCGGTAGCCTGGGCCATTCTCCCAAAGCAATGGGTCAGCGATGGCGGTGCTACCGCAAAGGACGAAGGCCACCATGAGCGCTTTTGAAAAGGAGCCCGAACCGCAACCAGGCAGTTGGCTTCTGGGGGAGGTTACCCGCCCTGGCTGCTGTTCGGCGCGCCCGGCCTCGAACGAGGACAGGAATGAGAGGGCATGGATTTTCAAAAGGTGCTTCAAGGCAAGTATTGGCACTTGAACCAGTTTAGCTGGCGCAAACTTTGAAGCAAACCTGAAGTGATGCCTGGAGGCCTGGACGTGTCGCGCCGGCTGGCACACTGAGCGGGTTTTTTAGTTGTAAATTGTCAAAGAACTGGACACCTCCAGGACAGCGGATGGGGGCTTGGAGGGCGTCCGAAAAATTTTGAAGTTTGATTTATGCCGCGGAACTCCGCGGATGCAAGCTCCATGACAGGGACGGTAAATCATGCTGTGGACGATTCTGTAGGTGAATTGGTGTCGATAGGTTACATGGGGAGGAGCGGCTTGGAGGCGCATCTGGTCTAAAGCGGCAGAGGACTGCCGCAGTCCAAGACGCTGGCGCGCCTGGCTGGCGGCGCCGGGTGCGATCTGAATGGCAATGTTTATAGTTTTTAGCCGTAATAGGCCGTAATAGGCCGTAATAGGCCGTAATGGCGTAATGGCGTAATGAGTTTGATAGATGGGGCCGCGTCCTGGTGATGGGCGGAGGGCAAAAAGGGGTGCGGCGCGGCTTGATTCGCCGGGGCGGTACGCAGGTCATAAGTTTGAGGACACAGGTCCTTTTCAGAGCTATCTGGCCGCGGCGACAATGCAGGCGAGGCCAGTGCGCATGCGACGCGCAGGCGCTGGAGAATTTAGCAGCATAATTCAGGCCATGAGTGGAGTAAGGGGTTCTAAATTTAACGTCAGAGCGAGTTTTGGAAATGGTGAAGAACGCCGCGTGAGGGCGAGGGGGGTAGGGAATTGCCGCGAAAGAACGCAGAGAACGCAAAGAAAGGGTTAAGGCTAAGGGCTGAATGCTAAAGAGCAACCGAATCGAACCCGCGGAATACGGGAAATACGCGGAAGAATCAGATGACCGTTTAGGGTTTGCGCAGCATCGCCTGGAATCCGTCTCGAAAAACAGAAAAGGGCCGGATTGCTCCGGCCCTCGTGAGTCAGTCTGGTGTCTATGCGCCCGTCATGGGCCTGCTTTATAGAAGACAGAGGCTTGGCCGCTGGTCTTGGGGTTCACTGGCCACGGACTGGAAGCGCCCGAGACAAGCGAGTAGGTGCCGTTGACCGTCGTCGAGGAGTACAGATGACCTGAATAGGTCAGGGTAACTGTGCCGTCGGGATTTGGAGTGAAGTTCAAGGTTGGTCCCGACGAGACCAGCGAGGTATCGCCAAAGCTGCGATAGGAAATCCAAGCTTCCCAAGGCATGCCGGTTGCGCTGTTTGTATCGTTGCCGTTTCCTATACCGGTATGGGAGACGGAGCCCATGCCGACATAGACAACCGATTGCAGCGGACCGGCGTTGGTGGTACCACTGGTCACAAAGCCAGCATGGTTCGTGTCGTTCAGGTCCACATCCTGAGCGAGGGCCCAGTTCACGCCGTTGGTGCCGCTATAGCCTTGGAGATGGTCGCTGCTGCCATCCGCGTTCCGCACGCGGGCAATTCGAATCCAGGCATTCGGATAAGCGGGGACACCGCCGCCGGGACCAGCAGTACCACCCCAGCCCTGGCTTGCACCTGGTCCGTTGTTCGATGTTTCACGCAGGGTCGGGTCTCCGGGCGCCCTACGGCAGTTGAATTCATAGGCATTGGCGCCGGCGCCGCTGCCGTCTTGCGCAGCCCCTTCCTGGCCACCGTAATCCACCTTGCAGAAGTAATGACGCGCCAGTTCCCAACCGCCGCCGTTGGTTGTAACCGGTCCTTCGCGGACCTCGATGGCGCCAGCAGTCCAGTTGTCGATGCCTTGGACATAGGCCACGCGCACAGACACGTCAAAGCTGTTGGTCTTGGGTTCCCAGATGAAATTCATTCCATCGGCGTTGTTCCAGTAGTCATTGCCGTTGACAAGGACATCGAGACTGCCCGAGCCCAAAACATTGACAATTGCAGGCAGCGCGGCTGGGTCCGGGTCGGGACCACCTGGGTCGGCGGCCGACGAGCCGATGTACGATTCGGTCATGTTGATGACGGTTCCTGTCACGTTGGTATTTGAAAGGACGTTGCCGTAGAGGTCCTTTACCCCGGCGACATTGAGGGTGAAGTTCGCATTGACCGGAGTGGCGAGGGTCAACTGGACCAGGTACTCACCCGGAGGATGATTGGCTAATACGCTCACAGCGGTTGGCGCCACACCATTGACTTTGTAGCTCGATGGATTGCCACCAGTGACAGGATCAACAGCTTTACTGAAGGTGATACCGGCTTGGGTGGCACCCACGAGAGCGCCGGCACCGACGACAGCGGGCGGGTTGGTATCGTTCACAACGGTCAGAACCGCGATGGCGCTGTTGCTGGAGACATCTGCAGCCAGCAACGTCACTTTGAACTGGGCGCCGTTATTGGTGAGGTCCAAAACGGGAGTAATGTACGAAGCGCTGTTGGCTCCAGGGATATTAGTGAAGGTGCTCGAGCCCTGAGGGGCTTCCTGCCACTGATACCAATAGATTGGCGGTGCTGCTCCGGAAGAGTCGCCTATATAGCCAGTGGTGGCCGCCACATTGAATGTCGCGGTGAAGCCTTGCGGGCGTGAAACATTCTGCGGCTGGTTGGTGATGACAATAAAGCCGCCATCCAAAGATGGCACGAAGGGCGCGAGGACGGGGACGTTAATGCGGCTTTGGGAACCTACCGCTGGATCGGGTTGGCCGACCAGCTTGTACGTTGCCCCAATGTCGGCTCCGCCGCCTCCTTGATGGTGCACAGCTTCAATGTAATACTGGCTGCCGGCAGTTAATGCAATTCCGCTGGCGAAAGGCACCGTCGTCCCCCCGTCAGGCGACCACTGGTCTGAACGCTTTTGCGGGATTTCGCGGGCCGCTGTTCCGCCGTCGTTCCCGGTCCAGTTTAAGTCTGCCGCCCAATCCACTTCCTGGGCAATGAGCCTCTTGTTGGCCGCTGTTGCGTCGGTGCTCAGGAACAAATCGCTGTCGTCATCGGAATCAACAAAAAACGTGTAGTTTCCGGATTGTGGGGCGACGAAAATTCCATTCAGTCTTTCTGCATAGTTAACACCATCGGCCGAAGGCCAGTGGAAAGAGCTCAAATTCCTGTGAATGCCAGGAGGGGTCGTATCATAGGTTCCAGCTTCAACGGAGGCCACGGTTCCGCCAAACCAGAGGTTCTCAGCGATTTCCGGCAGCAGAATCTGGTTGCCAACCGTAATAACCGCGTTGGAACTCTGGATGCTATTCACATTATTGGCCGCGATGACGTAGAAGATGGCGCCATTATCACCGGAGGCGATAGCCGGTAGTTGATAACTCGAGGCGGTGGCCCCGTTAATAAGAGTGGTGTTTTTATACCATTGGTATGAGAAAACCGGCCCCCTCGTGGCAATGGAAAGGACGACATTGGTATCCCCCACTAGAACGCGGCGATTGAACGGCTGCCTTGTTATGCTGACGGGAGCGGTGTTGGCCAAAGGCGGTCCAATATTGACTATCTGGATGCCTGAAATGCCAATACCGTCATTGCCCTTGACCCAACTGGCTACTGCCCCGATAGCGCCACGGCCATAGGTGCCCAAGTTACTGAATTTGACATAGTTGCAGACATTGGTGACGGCGGTGCTGTTGGGGTCGGTATTCGTCCCCTGAACGAACGTGTTCGTGTCATAGAACTGGTGCTGTTCGGTCACGTAATAAGTCGTGAGGAAATCCCAATCACTGACAGCCGCCTCGGTGCCGCTGCCATTCATGTCGGTATAGACGTACAAATCGTATTGGCCTTCAACCAGGTTGCTGAAGATTAACACTTCTGGGGTGCCGCCAGAGGCGCTGGCCTTCATAATCCCGTTCATCATGCGCGCATTGGGCGTCGTGAGGTTTGTGGGAGTCACATCATTGTACCAGCTATCGTCTGCCGCGAAGGTCAGCGTAACCGTAGTGAGCACCGCGGTGCTGTCCACCAAACCGAATGTCGTCCCGTTGTTGGCCGGGGTAAAGGAATAGGCATCATCAATCGGGTTCCAGTTCTGCTGCGGCACGACACCCGCAGTATCTGTTGTATTGAGCGGCGGACACCCCGGATCAGTGCCGGGCTGATCGGGACTGCCATCTCTGCCCTGGAACTGAACCGCAATTGAGGTCCCCGCATTGACCTCATGCACCGCAAGAAACGAAACCGCCGCCAATAGACTAACGATATACTGGGTTTTCATAGGATGCTCGGACTGAACTGCACGGCTTTGCGCCGGTCAATCTTTGTG
>DASYZB010000158.1 GCA_035946615.1 Verrucomicrobiia bacterium | reverse complement strand
GAAGGTATTTTAAAGTCACCCAGAGGACCGCTCCTGTGAGTTGGAAAGCTCTTGAAAGCAGCAAAACCGCGCAACACTGCGGAAAACTAAGGTCTGAACCTCCAATAACCTCCCATAAATTAGCGCCAAAATGTCAGTTGTATTCCAAGCACATACGCCTGATGTGCATGTCTGGAAATTCCACCCTACTTGATCATCGTATGAAGAGTCAGATGTTATATCGCACTCTTCTCCATTTATGGTCACGGTACTGTCGGGAGGCGAAATGAGAACGTTTCGGCAGGCGTCCTCATTTTCGGGAGTGTAACAGCAGGCATTTAGGGCGTACGTGCCCACCACAAGAACCGCCCAAAGGGCGGCAACGAGCGCTAGGTTTGTCGTTTTAGTTTTCATTGTGTTGTTGATTTTGACTTTTTCTCTTTTCTCTTGCGGCCGCTACGGCTACGGTACCCGCCGTCACGGCACAAAAGAATAAAAATAGCTGCCGGAGCAAATCTGCTGTTTTGTCACCCAGAATCCAGCGATCTGACGCATACCGTCCGACAAATCGTTGAACCTGAACCGTCGAACTTCCCTGGCGTGCTACCTGAGGCTGACCACGAGCAGACCCGAGTCGCGATTCGCAAAGCGCTGATATTGAAAACGCGACTTTGCCTGCGAGTTGCCGGAGAGTTCGACCGACGTGAACTCTGCCGTCCAGTTAGCTCCACAAGTGATTCTCGTCGGCAGGAGCCAATTTTTCAGACCTGGTGCGTACTCATACCGGTTTTCGGAATCACCCCCCCGCAGCTTGGTCCATCCGAGAGGTCTCATCTGCGCGGGCCATGCGTACAGAGAGGACCACAAACGCCAAAACTAAACAAGAAGCGCCGAACCTGACTCGCACGGAACCCCGCGCCGTTCCGCACCCTTGAGTTCCCCGAGAAGGCGACCATCGGCGGCCGGACAGAGGCGGTAATTGAATCCAAAAGCTCATCGCAACGTTCCCATAAAGACACGGCCAGAGCCAGAGATCGAGAGTCCAGAGGGGTTAATTTTGGGTTAGATTTTCAGCATTTCCGCTATGGTTAATGCAAAAAGCTTCTGATTGCTTGCGTCCCATCATGAACACCGAGCCTTTGAATATTTTAACCAGATGCGCATGGACGTGCCTGGCCGGGGGTTTCGAGGACCATCGCGCGCATGATAAAACCGAACTCCCAATTGGGCGTTCAGGGCATTGGCACCCCGGGGCTGAAACTGTACGGATAGTTAAGAGTCGCTTGTGTAGTCATGGGCGCCTCTGCTTTCGCGGGCGAATCGCTCGGGTTTTAGGCCAGTTGGGCTTACTTGAGCAATCTAACTAACCTAGCGCTGTTCCATCGTTCCATCAACCTGGCAATCTGGTTTTTGCCGGCACTGCACGGCGTGGGCGCGGGCGGTGGGACGGGGATTACATCCAAGTCCAGCCGCCCGGTTTTACCGGCTTCCTTCATTAGCTCTCCTCCTGTCCCTCTCTGATCGCGCGCCGCGGCTGGCCCCAATTATATCGCGCGTTCATCCAGAAACTCCAGACCGTCACCATCAGAATGGCCAGAAGGTTCGCGGCGTAAAGGTTTAACCCAAGCAGGCGGTAGAATAAGTTCAGAAGCAGGACAGCGAAACCAATCCCAGCGCCGCAAATGGCCTGGAACTTCACGAGGCGGCCGAACAGGCCAAATCCATTACCTGCACCCGTGATATGTCCGCGAAACGTCCACACCTCATTGAGGGCGAAGTTGCTCAACATGGCGAATTCTGCCGAGCAGAACTTGCTTAGGCTCAGGTTCCACCCCAGCGCCCCCACAAGGCAGCGAAGGACCGTCATGTCCACGATCACGCCGCTGCCTCCAACCAGGCAGAATTTTACGAATTGTCTCAGGCGAACCCATTTTCCGAATGTTAGAATGGCTGCGTTCATTGTGCCGATGCTCTTCACCTGGCCGGCCCTTTTCGAGAATCGAAAATGGATTTACTGACGAACAAACGCGACTTCCCGGATTTCTGGACACAGACATATTCTGTTTCTGCGAGGCCGTTCAAACACACCCCCAGTTTTGACTCGGTCAACAAAAGCTGCTCAGGGCGGTAGCGTTTTACGAGTGCAAGAACCTCCGCCTCGGAAATTCTGCCGGACCAAACCCGCGTTGCTGGAATCACAGCGAGCTGCGGGATGACCAGCAACCGGGCGTGGAAGGGTAGAATCCCGGCTCCATCGGCAAAGGTCCACCTGGTGTTCGGGCCGTAGTATTTCATCTTCGCCAGAAGCGCGCTGTCCTCTACCTTCGGCAGGTGTAGTATCCGCTCCACTTCGGAAACCAAGCGAGAACCCCCGCTGAAAACCAGCAGTGTTATGAGGCCCGCAGCCATAAGGCGGTTTCCGGTTGAGCCAAGCGGGACTCCGGCCGTTGGATATTCATCCGTTCCCAGGAAACCAGCGACAGCATAGCCTGTCAGCCAGGCGATAGGGACGGCGAAGTGCAGATAATAGTAGGGCCACCACGGCCTATGGTGAAGGTGTATCGCCATAACGGTCAGGAGCATGGAAAGCGGAAAGGCCACAGTCCGCCACTCCCGGCGCGCAGCAGCGATGAAAACGGCGGCGGCAACTCCCCAAATGGCTTCCGTGTGATCCGTTATAAACTGGAATGAAAAGCTGCAGTTGTTCTCTTCATTCAGTTCCTGCACGATATCCGAGGAAAAATGCGAGGTCCAAAGCAGGTCGAAACTCTCGCCCAACGCAAACCCGAGTGCCACAAAGGAGGCAAGAAACGCAAAGCCCCAGAATGCCAGGGTTCGCAAACCATCAAGCGCGAGCGCGAGTTTGCTCTCTCCTCTTGAGGCCAGCAGGATTTGTAGCGCCAGCGCCGGGGCAACGATACCGGCCGTCAATTTGATTTGCATGGCGGCGGCAAGCAAGAGACCGGAGAAGGCGAGCATTGCCGGATGCCTGTTCTCCTCCCATTCGAATACAGCCCAAACCGCGCAAAGCCCCACTGCTATGGCAGGCGCCTCCAGCATAACGGACACGCTCAGCATCAATACCTGCGGCGCCGCAATAAGGCAGGCCAGAGCCGTGAACGCTCCAACTTTGCCTGAGTGCCGTTTCACCAAAGAAAAGAGGGCTGCCCACAATAACAGCCCGAACCACACAGCCAGGGCTCGGGCCACCCCTATCGTGGGGCCGAACCATCTGAACGCCATGCCTAGCATAATCGTGTGTAGTGGCGGCTGATCGTTCCACACCTCCTTATACAGCCGAAAGCCCTTCGCCCACAGGAGCCCCTTGTTCACCTCGAAGAACTCGTCTCCTCCAATCTGGATCGCCGAGTGAAGCGGCCCCGCAAGGGTCACAACTCCGGCGAGACAAACGGTACTGGCGATGGCGAGGGCAATCCATAGCCACCGAGGGCAGCGCCGCACGCTGCGCGAAAGCAGCGGCAAGTGCAGTTCTTCTGTTGTTGCGATCAAGTGAACGGGGACCCCTTAAAGGAGAGGTATTGGCACAGGGTTTCCGGCAGTTCGCCCGGCTCGCCCTGGGGAAGCGTTAGTCCCCGCCTCGCCCATCGGCATTCTCCACGGTTTAGAGGCTTCATAGGATTCCAGGCGTTGCTGGCACGGAGTTATTTCGTTCGTGTCCCCAAGATGTGCTGTCCAGAAGAGCGCCATTTTGGCCATCACCTGCGCCTGCCGGTACTCGGAAAGCTCTGCATGAGCGGCTGCCGCGGCAGTCATGGCTCCAGTCCATGAGCTCTTCGTCACGCGCAGTGCCCGTCTTGCAAGGGCCAAGGCCTCTACGCCGTTGCGAAGTGCGGTGTCTGGCGCACAAGCCCGGATCATAGCAAGGCCAGCCAACGCCTGCGCATCCCACGGGTCGGCCGCGAGCGAGGCAGCATATTCCGCAGCAGCGCCGGCGAGATTCCCAGCATCCGCGCTTAGCATCCCCAACCCCGTGTGGCCGAGGGCCGCGGACTGGCCGGACGTGACTATGTCCTGGAACGTAAGCCGGGCCTGGCGCGGCCGGCCCTGACGTCTTTCCAGGAACCCAAGCGCAGCCAGCGACCTGGAATCGAACTCCTCAGCCAGCGCCCGGCGGAAGCAACTCCTGGCCGCGACATCATCCCCAGCGTCCATCTTCTGAACGCCTTCGCACTGCCAAAACCGCCAACTCTGCCATTTCCCGGCATTCTCGATCAGGGACTTTCTTAACGGCCGCTCGCTGCTCGACCAATCGCTGATTTGCTTGTTGGCGCAAAAAGCCATCCCTGCCACGACCACCATTGCAACTCCCACCACGGCACCCGGTCGCGGGACCACACCGAGCAACCGCGCCGCGCAACACCCTGCTGAGAAAAACAGTCCCGCGTTGGCAAGATAGGCCCACTGCACGGGCGCAAACGCATTCTCTGGGGAAAAGGAGCAAGCCACAAATCCAACAAGAACAAACCACAAGAGGCCCGCGAGCACCTGTCGGGCGACTCCTTTTTTGGCTGCCCAAAAAACCAGCAGAACCAGCGCGGCTGCGGACGCCTGCCCCAGCCGCTCGATGGATACATCGGCCGGATTCAGCATCGAGATCGGACCCACGGTCCCGAATGTCGCCAGCGCCGCCGCCGAACGAAACAAGATCGAGAGAACATCGATCAAATGCGTGCCTGCCACACCCGCCAACTCCCACGGACCAAGCCCCAGAAGCCTGCCCTCGAACGGAAGGCTAATCTTCCAGAGACCCCAGGCCAACGCGCTGCATCCAAAGACAATCCCTAGCGTCAAAGAAACCCAGCCGAGCGGCGAACCCGCGGAGCAGGCCGCGTCCGTACCCGGCGCGGCACTCTGATGAGCGCGGCCGTTGTTTTCAGCCCTCCAGGTTCGGTTCCCGGGTCCGGCGCTCCTGAGAGAGTCGGGTTTTATCCTCGCAGGTTCATCCGTCTTTGGACAACTAGGTTGAGACGTGGCACGTTGTTTCTCGCGGGCCAGCACCGGCAGAAGGAGCAACGTCAACGCTGCAGGCGGATAGGTGAGCGCAGTTATTAGACCTGCGACCGACGTTCCCGCAATGAACCGCCGGTCCAGACGGCGGCGATATTCAAGCCAGCAGTATGCAGCAACAAGGACGAACATCGTCGCCAGAAGAATTCTCCTCTGGGAAAGCCAGACCACCGAGGTCGTTTGAAGCGGGTGCAACGCAAAACCCGCCGACGCCAAAAAGGCGGGAAGCCAGGAACTCACCAGCCTCTTAACTATCGCAAATAGCAGAATCGTGTTCGCCACATGGAACCAGAGGCTTGTCAGGTGTTGGGACGAGGCATCCAGACGAAACATCTGGAAGTCGAGCATGTGAGCAATAGCCGCCATGGGACCGATTACTCCATCCCAGGAATCCGGTCTCTGGAATGCCACCAGCAGCCCCTCTGATGAAAGTCCGAACCTTACTGGAGATTGCACCAACTCGCGGTCCCAAGCCACGAACCCGAGCCCGGTTGCCCTGAAGAACAACGCCAGCGCAAATAAACCTATGAACACGCCTCCCTTTTCCTGATGGCTTTTTAGCCATTGGAGCAAAGCCGGTGAGGCTGGTGTCGAAGAGCGAGCCCGATTTGACGGGGCATTTCTGTTCACTCCAGTCGTTGGCGCCGGCGCATTCCTCATACCTGACCCGGAAGCGCATTGAACCCAGCAGGCTCCCCCGGCTTCCTCAGCCTCGATACCGCCCAGATCGCAAGCGGGCCGACCAAGAAATAGCCTGCCAGGGAAAGTGCCAAGCGCCCCGCTATTTTTGGCGTCAGCCCAAACTGCGCGGAGATTGTTCCCAGGCAGGGGCAAGGGGCCGCTGGGTCGAGCAGAGCCAGCATCCCATGATAACTGCAAAAAGCCAAGCCGATCCAGAACACAACGATGGTCCGGAACTGCCGCCCGAAACGCGACGCAATCAGGGCCGCGAGCACCAATTCAGCCACGCCGCTACCCAGCATGATCCAACGGTAGGCCAGTCCCAAGACTGGATCGGCGGCATCCAGAATCTTCGCATGACCGGCTAAGCTTAGCAGTTTTCCCAAGCCGCTGACGACCAAAAGAAAGATAACGCTCTTGAAATACCAGCGCAAGCGACCAGCGCCACCCTCATCACGGGCGGAACCGCGCCTGATAGTCGATGGGTCTTCTCTCCTGATAGGCGCTGCTGCTTGGTGCTCGGAGTTCATGCATTAGAAACTGTTGTTGGATGTGGCGGATTGCTACGTAGTCATGATGGGATTGTCTCACAATCCCGGGCGCTTGGCGGGCGGCTGATAATACGGTCCCCAATACAACTGCCACAAGCGATCCAGTTGGACGGTCTCGCCATGGCCGTCATAAAATGAAACGTTAATCGCCCCTGGCAGCGGCTGATTCATCGGCCAGTACGTCGGAGCCGACGAAGGGCTTTTGCCGTGACGTGGCATAGTCATTGTGCCCATGGTCCAATCATGAGCAGGAGTACAGTCGCGGAGATTGATTGCGGGCCGGTCTGTCGCCGCTGGCATCAACGTGCTCTCCCTGCACTCGGCGACAAGCGGGGTCCACATGGGCTGCTTTATCCAATTCTCCGTCACGAAACAGTTAATTCCATCGAACGAACCAAAGTCGTTGTGCCGAAACCGCAGATCAATAGCCTTTCCAAAAAATGACCCATTCATCGCGTAACTTCCTGCCCGACGCTCGTTTTTTGTAGAAGGGACGTTTGGCGCCCCCTTGAAATAATAGAAATCCCGCCAGTCGGGAAACATCCAGGCAGAGACGGCACTCCCCAACCTGATAAACTCCCGGTTAGAATCCGGCCACGGAAGCACTATCGGCGCGCTCGGGCAAATCCACGGAGAGCCGAGGCGTCCAACCTCATTGGCGTACCAGTCACCCAGTCCCGGCTGGTCGAACCTGCCATTCAGCCCGTCTTTAGCCACACCAAAGCTCAGATTTATCTGCCGCTGATTGCTCAGGCAGACCACCGTGTGTGCATTCTTTTTGGCGCGATTCAGCGCCGGCAGCAGCATCGCGGCCAAAATCGCGATGATGGCGATCACCACCAGCAGTTCAATAAGTGTAAACCCACGAGAATCCGGGGGCTCACCACAAAACAAGCTCGTGCGCATGGCGGCGTCTCCGTCTAGAGTCCTTGAATTCTGAAATTGTAGGTTGTTGAGTCACATTTCAAGCAGCGTGTTTTTGTTGGAGGAAGGTGAGGATCTGGCTTTCGAATTCACGATAGCTGCGGGCCAGTGGGGATTGGGCCAGGTCCTGGGGG
>DASYZB010000157.1 GCA_035946615.1 Verrucomicrobiia bacterium | reverse complement strand
GGTCGGGGCCATCGGGGGGCGGGCTGGTGAACGTGGTGATTGCATACAACACGTTTGCCGATTCAGTGGTGGAGACGGGTTTGAAGCTGTTGACCGGCACACACACAAATTCGGTTGTGGAAAATAACATTTTTCTACAGGAAGGCACGTTGCCCGTAGCGGTGGTGCAGAACCCGCAGGGAATTACTTTCTCACATAATCTTTGGTCGAAAACGCCGCCTGCCTCTGCGAGCGGGGGAGGGGACGTGATCGGCTCGCCGGGCTTGCTGAAGGTTAGTGGAACAGGGCCAGGGCAACTGTCGCCTGGCTGGTTCCGGATTGGGGCCTCGTCGCCTGCCGCATTTGCGGCCCTGCCGATGGGGAATGTGACGGTCGATTTTTTTGGGGTCCCACGGGGGGCTTTGCCCGATATTGGAGCGATGCAGCACACTCTGGCGCCGCCGGGGAATTTGAGGATTTGGAGCGGTTTGTAGATTTTTGATTTTCGTCGAATTTCAATTTAGCGCAGGGATTGCGGGTTTTGTAAGGATAGGGGAGAGTCGGGTTAGGCAAAGACAAGATGGCGGGCATTCAAAAGATTGGGTGGAGGCGGGTGATCAACTCGCATGTAGAGTTCACGAATGAATTCGTTATCGAGTTGGATGATGGCTCGTTGGGAGTAGGTGCGTCGCCTCAAGGGGAAACGATTAGCATTTATGAGGGCGACCAAAGGGTGCTGTCGCCCGAGGCGGTTTTGTGTCTCATTCAATCGCAAGGGTGCATCGGGCTCGAAATGGAGCAGCAGGAATTCGATAATTTTCTGCAACGGCACATCGGTGAATTCGGGCGGAACAATGTTTTCAGCTTGTCGCTGGCCTTTTTCAATGCAAAAACGGTGTCATGTCCCGGAATGGAGCGCTTGGGAGCGCGGGTTCGCGAATCGGGCACGCCCCGGTTGTGCTGCAACATCTTAAACGGGAGCCGGCATGCCTATACAAACCCGGTCTTAAGCGATTTTGCTGAATACCTCCTGGTAGCGCGGAGCCATGAAGTTGAGAAGGTGATCGAGTTGCATGGCCAGGTGCAGAGGAAGGTTAGGGAAAAGCTGCGGAAGCACGGGATGGAGCTAGTGTCAGGGAACCCGGTTTATCGGCTCGGAGCGCGGGATAACCGGGAATGCCTTGAGTTTTTGTTAGCGATTCTGGGCGAGCTTGGATTGGGGAACGAGTTTGATTTGATGGTGGATGCGTCGGCGGGGGACCTTTGGACAGGGCAACGCTACCAACTGGCAGTCACGGACAACTCCTCGTATTCGGGCGAGGAATTTGGAGAGTATTGGGCCGGATTAATTCGGGAGTTCGGGATTGGATTTTTGGAGGACCCTTTTGGAGAGAAGGACCAGGAGGCGTGGAGAGAATTGAGCGGGTCAGTGAAATGCTGTCATGTGATTGGTGATAATTTTTATTCCTCCGATGCGCTCCGGATTGAGGATGGGTCGATACGGGGGTGCACCCATGGCGTGATTATCAAACCCAACCAAGCGGGAACAATTACCGCCGCTTGCCGGGCGGTTGAGGCCGCCCAGCGGCATGGTCAATTAACGATTGCATCGCACCGCTCGGTCAGCACCGAAGAGACGTTTGTTTCGACTCTGAGCTGTATTTATGGAGTGGATTACATCAAGATCGGGCCGCTCATGACCGATTATTCCTCCGTGATGAGGCTCAACTCGATTCTGCGCTGGGCGAACGAACCTGTATGGCACGACAAACCCGCATCAGCACCATCCGGCACGCCTATACCCATTACAACGCCCAACGGCGCTACGCCGGAACGCTCGATGTCCCCCTGAGCAAAGCGGGCCTGCGCGAAGCCCGCAGTGCGGCGGCCAAACTGGCTCGGGCGCGATTTGACGCGGTAATCACATCGCCTTTGAAGCGAGCCTTGGAGACAGCGCGGATTCTCTCCCGAGGAAACACACCCATCGTGCAGACGCCCTTGTGCAGCGAGCGACGATTTGGGATTCTGGAAGGGCTGACCTGGGACGAGGTGCGGGAGGTAAAACCGCCGGTGCTATTGATACAGGTCGGCTATGATTTGCATACGGTGAATCCGAAAGGGGGCGAGGCCCTCGAGGATGTTTGGGAACGCGCGAAAGAGTTCCGCCGGTTTTTGTTCATCAATTACAGCGGACGCGAGGTGTTGGTGGTATCGCATGGGGTGTTCCTGCAGCTTTTCAACGGCCTGCTCCGTGGCCTGAATTGCATCGAGTCGCTCGCACTCTTCCCCGGTAATCTTGAACTCGCCCGCTTCCGGTTTGCCGGCGAGAAACTGACGGGTGAGAGCGTGGTTCGGTTGGGTCGGGGGGAAGTGGTGAGTTGGTGATGCAGAGTATTGGGAACCAGGTCGCGCCAAGCGCCTTGCGGTGTTTTGGGAAGGGCGACCCTCTGGAGAATTGAACAGAACGGAAGAAGCCTGAAATCGCTTCTATGTTGCGGAGATTAAAGGAGTCATTTTTCGTCCGGCGGGTAATGAAGACGGCCTGGTACTGCCGGGTGCGCCGGCATTTTCCGGGCTCGGAGGATTGTTCGCGGGATGATCGAGGACAGATTGAAAACGCGGAAATGGTAGGAATCGATTGGCCTGCCAGTCTGCCCAGGCCGCGCGTGGGGGTAGTTCGAGACCTGGAACCCTATCCGCGCTGGACAAAGTACTGCCGGTTCCTGCAGAAGAACGGGTTCGAGCACGACATTTATGATATTCACGCGCACGATTGGCTGCAGCGCGCCGGGGGATTCGACGTTATTATCGGGATTTGGTCTTGCGAACTGCATCACCTGCAGGAGCTGCGGGAGAAGTATTGGTTTTTGGAGAACTACTTAGGTAAATCAACCTATCCGTCGGCGGCGCACGCCTTGTTATATGAGGACAAGAAACTGGAGGCGTATATCGCGAATTCCTGCGGCATCCCTTTTGCAAAGACTCATATTTCACACGATTGCCAAGATGCGTTGCGGATGGTCGCCGGGTTGAGCTACCCGGCATTGTCCAAGATCGTGCCCGGGTCGGGCTCGATTGGTGTGGAGTTGGTGAGCAACGCGGCACATGCCCGAAGGATCGTTCACCAAGCGTTTAGCTGGGGCGGGCGCAAGACACATGTCAATTATGCGCGGCAGAAGGGATATGTCTATTTTCAGGATTTCATTCCAAACGACGGATATGACATCCGGGTGATTGTGGTCGGGGACTTGGTTTTCGGCTATTACCGGAAGGTCCCTGCGGGGGATTTTCGGGCATCAGGGATGAACCTGGTGGAGAAGAGAGATTTACCCCGAAGGGCGATGGCCATTGCGCTCGAGTTGAACCGGGCGGTGCGCAGCCCAATGTTGGTGGTGGACATGGTGAGAGACCGCGAAGGGGACTTTCACGTGATTGAGTTTTCACCCGTCTGCCAAGTGGAAACCCCGGAGCAATTGCATGTGCATGACAAACCAGGCGCTTACCACTTTGACGAAGATGGCAACTGGCGATTTGAGCCTGGGCGGTACTGGGTACATGAGCTGGCGCTGCGGGAGTTTTTGTTAGCGGATTACATTCCAAAGGTTGGAAGAGGCGGGAACGGCGATCAGCATTGGACACCCAACGTCGAACATCGAACCCCGAAGGATGCGAAAGGGGCGGAAGCCGCAGAGGTCGAAAGAGAGGTTGTAGGGCAGTCAAAGTCGCTGCCGCGGTAGCCGGTCCCACATAAAAAATGACGACTGCGCGAATGGCAAGTGGAGCGGTGGCCTTGGGAAGGGCGCCCGCTCTGGAGATGCCCTATGAGAGCGCATTGGAGCGAATCGCGGCGGTTGTTTGCAGTCTGGCGATAGCCAGTGTTCCGATCTTTTCGACGGCCGAGAATTTGTCGTTTATTCCTCAGGCCTTTGCGGTGCTCGGGACAGGGCTGGCTTTAACGACGCTCTTAAAGCGCATTCCGGGCGTGCATTTATCCATGGTGTCTTATGCGGTCCTGGTGCTTTTTTGGAGCATCACACTATTGTCAGACCCGGAGGTTTGGCCGGAGTACCTAACTCTGATCAAGGTCTGCGTGCTGGCGCTGGCCTGTCATATCGTTTTCCGTTCGAAAGACCGGTTATTGCTGTTATTCGGGACCTATTGCGCGAGCGGGTTGGTGACGCTCGGGATGAACTGGCGCCAGATTCGTGCGCTTGGGACCTCAATGGCCGGCTCTTCTCTTAGCGAAAAGGACCGATTTGCGGGGACATTTGACAACGCGAACGATGCAGGCATTTACGGGGTGATGTTGATGTTGGGCGCGTGCATTGTCTTTTTTAATTGCCGGAAATGGTGGCGCTGGCCGCTTGCGGCCATTGGCCTGGGGGCTGGGCTGGCGATTTGCTTTTTCAGCGGCTCCCGCAAAGCGATGCTGGGACTGGGTTGTCTCATCCTGGCGGTGCCCTGGATGGCTGCGGGCCAAGGAGGAATGCGCCGGTGGCGCCCAGTGAAAATGGCGGTGCTGCTGGCGCTTATGGCGGTTTTGGGTGGCTTGTTATTCAGCAGACTGCCTTTTGTGGACAGGCTCCTGGAGCCATTTAGCCGAGGAATAGCCTCTGACAGTTCCAGCGAATTGCGTTTTGCGATGTTGACAAGGGTTTTTGAATTGTGGGCGGCTCATCCGCTATTTGGATGCGGATTTGAGGGGTTCAGCAGGCTCTCCGAATTCGGGGTGTATTCGCACACGACCTTTGGCGAGGTATTGTGCAATGCGGGCCTGGTTGGAATGGCGCTGCTGGCAGTTTTTTATTTTCTGCCGGGGCTTCAACTTTTTCGAATGAGGCGGCTGGGTGGCGGTTTCAGTGTGGGGCTTCTTACCTTTTGGGCCATTTTCACAATCTTCTCGATATTTGCGGTTCTATTTGACTCGAGGGAGTTCGTTCCCATGTATGCCGGCATTTGCGGGTATTTACAGGAACGGACAGGGATGACGTGAAGATCGTTTGTTTTATCGACAATTTAGGAGCCGGGGGCGCCCAGCGTCAGTTGACAACGCTGGGGGTTTTCTTTCGCAAAGCGGGTCATTCCGTTTCGTTCATCACGTACCATGAGGACATGTTCTTTCGGCCGATGCTGGATGCGAACGGGGTTGGAGTCGAGCGGCTCAGGGCGCGGAGCAGGCTGGGCCGGCCGGTGGCATTGAGAAAGCGGTTGCTTTGCGAGGCCCCTGATGCCGTGCTGGCTTTTCTTGAAGGCCCTTGTCTGTATGCGGAACTAGCGGGCTTGCCGAAGCGTCCGTGGGGCCTGGTGGTTTCAGAACGTCTGGAAATGAACGGCAATGGGAAGGCGCCGAATTGGAAGAGGGGATTTCATCGGTTGGCAGATTGTATTACGACAAACTCACATGCGAATCGAAGGGCATTGGCGCAGGTGCTCGGAAAAAGCGCAGCGAGGATTGCTACCATTTACAATTGCCTGGATTTGGAGAGCTTTAAACCTGCCGGATCGGCCCGGCGGCATGGCTCCGGGCCGATTCGCCTGGTTGTTGCCGCCAGTTACCAGCCCAGAAAAAACACACTGGGTCTGATTCGAGCCGTTGCGATGGCCTTATCGCAGCATCCAACCCTTAAGTTGCAAATCGACTGGTATGGGGGGTTTCCGCTCCTGCGCCAAGGAAGCGAGGACAGGAGATATTTCGAGGAGTGCCAGGAATTGATCCGGGGATTGGGTCTGGCGCGGTCATTTCATTTGCATGAAAAGGATAAGGCGATTATTTCGCGGTATCAGGAGGCGGATGCGGTAGCGTTGCCGTCACTGGCGGAAGGATTGCCGAATGCCGTATGCGAAGGGATGGCATGTGGTTTGCCCGTGCTGGCGAGCAGGATTGGGGACGCGGATATTCTTGTCGATCAGGGAGTGAATGGATTCCTGTTCGAGCCGCAACATCCGGAAGATATGGCGCGAGCGCTCCTTGATTTTTGTGGTCTTTCCCGCGAAGCCCGGCTCGCGATGGGGGTTGAATCGCGGCGCAAAGCGGAGGTACTTTTTTCGCCCGAGCATGCGGTTAACGCCTATCAGAGGCTGCTTGAGGCAGCGGCAACGGGGCGAGAGGTCCCGGTGCGTCATTGGCCGGCGGAGCCGGGGCTGGTCGATTCGGTTCAGTGCGCTTGTTCAGGGCAAGGATGCAAGGGCTGAGGAACTGCTAACAAATGCGGATTCCCATGCGAGCCAGTGATCATTTGAGATGGCCATTGGCCTGGGGCTTGTTTGGCGCGCAACGGCTCGTGCGCCGGGCGCGGGAGTCTGTCATGCAGAGCCTCTTTGGGACGCGGGGCAGGAATTTGCGATTTGATCCGGACGGATATTACACCTTTGAAAACATTCATTTGGGGAACGATGTCGTTCTGGGCCGCGGCGCCGTGCTCATGGCTGCGAGGTCCAGGATTTATCTGGGGAACAAAGTGATGTTAGGTCCTGGCGTGATGATCATTGCGGGGAACCACAACACATCAGTGGTTGGGGAAGCGATGCGAGATGTGAACAGCAAGCGGGCGGAAGACGACCAGGACGTGATTATCGAGCATGACGTATGGTTGGGCGCCCGGGCCCTCATTCTCAAGGGCGTCATCATCAGGCGCGGAGCCATTGTGGCGGCCGGCTCGGTGGTCACCCACGACGTGCCTCCCTATGCGATCGTCGCGGGGAACCCTGCTAAACTCGTGCGATTCCGGTGGGGTGTGGAGGAAATATTGGCCCATGAAAAGAAACTCTACCCAACGGACCAGAGGTTGGAGCGCGGATACCTCGAAGAGTTATCCCGAGAAAGCCGCCAAAGAACACAAAGAACGCCGGGGGAGGAGGAGAGTTCGTATTTTATTTGCGCGCGAAGAGATACACATTGACCATTCCAAATAATTCCAAATCTGGAAGAGGGTCCTTGGTGTGTAGTCCTTCTTGCGGTCCTCCCAGTATAATAAGATGACCCAACTTTCACAGAAACCACAACCCGCGAGCGTGGAGTGGCCAAAGGCATCGCCTGGTTTTAGAGCCACCGAGATTTGCAGGCACACGGCCCCATCCTGTGAGGGATCGCTTTTGCAAGAACGGCTGACGGGTCAGGATTTACAGACGCGGGTGCGGATACTCCAAGTGGGGCCGGTGCCGCCGTCCGGAAATTACGTCGGTGGAATTGGAACGATGCTCAGGCAGATGCTGGAGGCATGGGACCTTCCATACCAGGTCAGCACTTTTAATACGGATACCACGCGCCGGGAGTATGGTTCGGTGAATCGGTTGAACCTGGTGAATGTGCGGCGGTTTTTGGGTCACGCGGTTGCCCTGGTGAAGCGAGTCCGCAAGGAGAGGCCGGAGCTCGTCCATATCCATACCAGCCGTGATTGGGCGTTGTTGAAGGACCTGGCATTGGTCTGGCTGGTCAAGCTGTTCGGGCGATGCAAAGTGGCCGGCCATATTCATCATGCATCCTACGCCACATTGCTGGCGGGGAAGATGGATTGGCTCCGATGGTTCCAGATCAAGCTGTTGCTGGGGACGTTTGATCGGATGGTGCTGATGTCGGAGGGCATCCAACACGAGTTGGCAGCCCGCTTGAATACGCCAGATGCCCACCGATTGAATTCGAAGTCGGTCGTATTGTACAATTTTACAGCTTTGCCGGATTTGCCGCGCGAACCGAAAGCGCCTTCAGGAAGAACTGTTTTGTTTTTCATCGGGAATATCGGGCGGGCAAAAGGGATTTTTGACCTTATCAGGGCGGTTGCGTCATTGAGGCGCGATGGAGCCGCCAACTTGGAATTGGTGTTGGCCGGACCGATGGATTCCGTGGCTGTAGAGACACAGGTCAGGGAATTGATTGCAAGAGAGGGAGTTGGTGACCTGGTTAGAACCACAGGACCTGTCTTCGGAGGCGAGAAGGCAGCGCTGTTCAGCGGTGCAGATATTTTCGTACTGCCTTCGTATGGGGAGGGTGTGCCCCTGTCGGTCCTGGAAGCGATGGCCTATCAATTGCCGGTGGTTGCGACGGCAGTGGGGGGGATTCCGGAGATAATCTCGGAAGGCCACAGCGGGTTGCTGGTTAAACCGGGGGATGTTGAGGGGCTTACTGCTGCCATTCGAAGGTTGATAGGCTCCACACAGTTGCGGGATGAGATGGGAAAGCGCGGGCGGCGCCGGGTGGAGCTGCATCATTCAGCCAGGGAGTTTATGAAAAAGTTGGATGGGGTTTATAGAGAACTGTTGAGAGGATGAAGGATGAGCCTTGATGGTGATACAAACAGATGCGCATTGAACCGGCCATCGATCAACCGGCGGGGGCGTTAGCCGCTCTGCCGGGCCAGACAAGCAGTTGGTCCTTTGCGAACAGATGCGCGCGGGGTCTTTGGGGGATGGTTTGGCTAATTCTGTTCCGTCTGAGCCCGCGCCCGTGTTTTGGTTGGCGACGATGGTTGTTAAGGTGTTTTGGGGCGAAGGTGCATCAAACGGCGCTGGTCTATCCCAGCACAAGAATCTGGGCGCCCTGGAACCTGGAGATGGGTGAACAGACGGCCATGGCCGAGCAGGTCGATTGCTATAACGTGGCCAAGGTGACTTTGGAACCCGGCGCAGTGGTCAGCCAGTATTCCTACCTTTGCACTGCCAGTCATGATATCACCGACCCGTCAAATCGTTTGATGAGCAGGCCAATCTGCCTGGGCCCGCGCGCCTGGGTTGCGGCACGTTGCTTTGTAGGAATGGGCGTGCGTTTGGGAGAAGGGGCGGTGGTGGCAGCGGGGGCTGTGGTGGTCAAGCCCGTGGAGGCCTGGGAGGTAGTTGGGGGCAATCCAGCGCGATTTCTTAAAAAGCGGGAGTTGCGTTCAAGAGTGAGGCTTCAAGACCAAGGACCAGCTCAGGGCAAGTCTTGATGTCATGCGCCGATTTGTCATTGTAACGTCGGAATTCCCGCCGGAGCCGACGGTTTCAGGCAGAATGGCCAGTGATCTGGCATTGTACCTGGCGGCAAAAGGACATGACGCAAAAGTGATTTGTCCTTATCCGAGCCGCCCAGGCGCGCTTGATTACCCCAAGCCCCTCCGCGGGGCGGTGGAGCGGGAGAGGCGGGAAGGGGTGTCAGTGGTGCGGGTTCCATCGAGGGTTGCGCCCCAATCGCGGTTTGCTGGCCGGATGCTGGAGAGTTGGAGTTTCGGGCGGTGGTCGAGCCGGTTTGTCTGGGAAGGCGGCCCGTTGCCGGATGCAGTCTATTCGGCGACCTGGCCGATGCTAGCCCAGGCCTGGATAGCGCGGAGGGCTGCGCGTCTCGGCGTGGCGCACATCGCACACATCATGGACCTCTACCCTGAATCGGCTTTGCTAAAGGTGCCCGGGTGGGTTCAATGGCTGACCGGACGCGCCCTCGTGACATTGGACCGGTGGAACGCCTGGAGGTCCAATCCGCTGGTGGTGATTTCGGAGGCTATGCGCCAGACTTACATCAGGTCGCGGGGGTTGCCGGCCCAGCGCGTGGCGGTGGTGGGGACGTGGCAAGATGAAACACCATTCCTGGTGCTGCCGGAGCGGGAAGAGGCAGCCCAGGCGTACGGTGTGCCTACAGATCGTTTCACCTTTCTGTTTTTAGGGAACATCGGCCCTGTCGCCGGAGTGGAGCATTTGATCGAAGGCTTCTCCAGAGCGTCTTTGAGCGGAGGGCAGCTCGTGATCGCGGGCGAAGGAACTCGCAAGCCAGCCTGCCTGGAGTTAGCAAAGCGTTGCCCGGGCAAAATACGATTCCTTTCCGAGCCGAATGTGAAACGCGTTCCGTTGCTCCAGGCATTGGCGGACGTGTGCCTGTTGCCGGTCCGTCGAGGGGCTGCCATTAGTTCCATTCCGTCCAAGCTTTCGTCTTACATGCTTTCAGCGAAGCCGGTTGTGGCATCGGTGGATGAGCAGAGCGATTCGGCGCGACTAATCAGGACCGCCCGTTGCGGTTGGGTGATTCCACCGGAGGAAGCCGATGCCCTGGCGCAGAAGATGAAGGAAATGACCTTTTTGGAACCTGAAGATTTAGCGGAGCGCGGTTTAAGCGGGCGGAGCTACGCGTTGGAGCACCTGAGCAAAACGCGCGGCGTGCAACGGCTCGGTGACATGCTCATCGGAGCAGCAGAAAGCGGGAGGTACCAGGACATGTTACGGACTCCTCAGGAAAATGTCGTATCGAGCGGCTATTGAAAAGGCGCAGTACTTGGCGCTTGGGCAAAGAGAGCTGTACAGCGTCGTGTACGAGTGCGAGGCGCCAGCGGCTTGTGTGTTGCTTTGCGGGCCCTTTGCGACAGATCGGCTCTATTCGCTGGCGGGGTGGGTCAAGTGGGGCCGCTTCCTTGCGAGCCGAAACGTGCTGGCAGCGCGGTTTGACTATACTGGCACCGGGGAAAGCACCGGACAGTTCAGCGAAATAACTTTTCGCGATTGGATCGAGGACATCCAGCAGGCGAGCGCCTGGTTGAGATCAAATTATCCTGCTGGCCGCCTGGTGCTGCACGGGCTGGGTATGGGTGCGTTGCTGGCGCAAAAGGCCTTCGCAGCAGGAAGCGGCGATGCCTTACTGATGTGGTCACCGCCTCTTCGGGCTAGGGACGTTTTGAAACAGGGACTGATGGCTCGCCTTTCGATGGACATGATTCTGCTCAAGCACTGTGAAAGGAAATCAGCTCAGGAATATATCGGACAAGTAAAGGCAGGAGAGCCGCTGGAAGTGGATGGCTATCGGTGGTCCGCGGAGCTGTGGAACAGTTCAGAGGCACTCGCTCTGGATAGCGCCTGCGCTTCAGAGGGAGAGGGTGTGGAGTCAATCACAGGCCGGCCGTGGAACCATATTGAACTGGGCGAAAACATGGCGCCGTTGATGCGCTCGGTGAACCTCTTCCGGGCGATGAACCCCAGGGCGGCGATTGTGCCGGAGTATCCGCTCAATCCGGATTTTACGGAATTCTTCGGTAGGAATCTGGATTGGATTCTAAAGAGAGTAATACAAAAGCCCGAACACAATCATGCGTGAAGCCTTGATCATCGAGGTGGATGGGCTCCGTTTGCACGGCACACGGCATATTGGACCTGTTGCAGGCGAACGCGGGATATTATTTTTTAATTCCGGCGTCCAGCCTCGTTCCGGGCGCGGAGACCTCAACGTCCATCTCGCTGACGAGTTGGCGAACCAGGGATGGCCCTGTTTTCGTTTTGATTTGCCCGGGCTTGGCGATTCGGAAGGCGAATTGCCGGGGCAATACTTGGAGCTGTATAGACATATTCAACAGGGAGGCCACGCGTCAGTTGCCGAGGCTCTGGCTCAGGCGTTGTGTGAATCCAATGGGCTTTCGGAGTTAGCGCTTTTTGGCGTCTGCGGAGGGGCAATAACAGCCGTCTTCGCAGCCGCCTGTTCCGAGAGCCTTGCAACCAGCGGTCTCATCCTCTTGGATTTGCCTTTTTTCCTGTCTCGAGGAGTGGCAGCTCCTGGCACAAAGGGGCCAGCAAAATCATTCCGCAGAAGGGCAGTCGAGATAGCACGGGAAAGCAAGGCGCGCGCGCACGACTGGGTCATCGAGAGCCGATGGGAACCTTATGTCAGCGCGCTCTATCGAAGGGTGATGCAATGGCGGGGCAGCGGAGCCTCAGGCGGACTGCCAGCAGATGCCAACCTGAAGCTTCTCGAGGCCCTCGATTCTGTGCTGGCGCGAGGAACTCCGGTTCTGCTGATCGCAGCCCAACCCGCAAAGGGCTCTGCGCCCGGATTCGATTACGCCGGTTATGTTCAGCAGCCGCGCGCAGGGGACCTGGAAGAAGTAGAAATCCAAGGCACAACTCATTCGTTTGTTGAGAATGAGGGGCCTTCCGCTGTTTTGAGAGCTATAACGAAGTGGCTGGGAAGGCTGGATGGCAAGTCCAGCACAAACGGGGAATTCGGGGCCACGCCGGAGCCAGGGTTGGTTGCTCAGGCAGAATCTTGAGGCAAATGCAAATCCCCTTTTTCAAACCAACCATTACCGAGGAGGAGGTCAAGGAGGTGGTGGACACGCTGCGGTCGGGCTGGCTGACAACCGGGCCGAAGACCAAGGCATTTGAACAGGCCTTCAGCGAGTATATCGGCTTGGAACACGTTGTGGCGGTGAATTCCTGCACAGCGGCGTTGCACCTGGCGTTGGAGGCAGTCGGCTTAAAAGAAGGAGAGGGTGTTTTGGTCCCAACGCTGACCTTTGCCGCGACTGCCGAGGTGGTGCGCTACTTTAAAGCAACCCCGGTGCTGGTGGACTGCCGGGAGGATGATTTGAACATGGACATGGCCGACGCGCATCGGCGGCTTGAGGAAGCTCGCGGGCGGGGTCTCGATGTGCGTATCGCTATCCCAATGCATTACGGGGGCCAAATTGGAGATGTGACAGGCCTGCTCGAACTGACGCGCGCGCGCCGGATACGGGTCATTGAGGATGCTGCGCATTGTTGCCCAGGCAAGTACCGGCACGATGAGCAATCGCCCTGGCTGCCGGTGGGCAGTTTTTCAGACATTTCCTGCTACTCATTTTACGCGAACAAGTGCATTACGACGGGGGAAGGGGGGATGGCATGCACGGGCAATGCGGATTACGCGGAGCGCATGCGGGTGATGGCCTTGCACGGGATTTCTCGGGATGCGTGGAATCGGTTCACTGCGGACGGGGCCTGGTACTATGAAATCATCGCGCCCGGGTTTAAATACAACCTGACCGACATCGCCTCGTCTATTGGAATTCACCAGGTGCGAAAGGCGGATGGGTTGCACGCGCAACGCGCGCGGGTGGCTCGGACCTACTCGCGGCTCTTGTCTGATATGGATGAGTTGCAATTGCCGCGCGAGTTGCCAAACCGGATTCATTCCTGGCACCTGTACGCAATTCGGCTAAGGCTGGGTGCGTTAAGCATTGGGCGGGCGGAATTTATCGGCGAGCTCAAGAAACGCGGTATTGGGGCCAGCGTGCATTGGATGCCGTTGCACATGCATCCGTACTATCGCCAAACGTATGGATACAATCGGGAAGAGTTTCCCGTCGCAGCCGGAGCATACGAAGAACTGGTCAGCCTGCCTATTTTCCCGGCAATGACTGAGGAGCAAATCGTCTATATCGCCGAAACGATACACGAGATCATCGCCAGGAACCTAAAAACCGGGATAAAGGTGAAGGTTGAGGGATGAAGGATGAAGCCCCAGCGAGTCTTTTGCTCTCCGTCCTTTTTGCTATTGATCAGCATGCGTGTCAATAAGAACTGGCCTTGAAGCGTATTTACGATTTGGTGCTGGCTTCTTTAGGGCTGCTGTTGCTTTGGCCGCTATTCCTGCTCATTGCCATTGCGGTAAAACTGTCTGATGGCGGGCCGATTTTATTCCGTCAGACCCGGGCAGGGTTGGGGGGCAAACCGTTTCAAATCGTGAAGTTTCGAACGATGGTCCCTGGGGCCGAGGCGAGAGGCCCGAGTGTCACACAAGCCGGCGACCCGCGGGTTACCCGAATTGGCAAAGTGCTGCGCCGGGCGAAGCTGGATGAGTTGCCGCAGCTCTGGAATGTGTTGGTCGGGGAAATGAGTTTTGTCGGGCCGCGTCCAGAGGTTCCCCGCTATGTGGCCTTGTATAGCGAGCACCAACGCCGGATATTGGCACTCAAACCGGGCATTACCGATCCAGCGGCGCTCAGATTCAGGGATGAAGAGCGGCTCCTCGAGGGCGCTCGGGACCTGGACCGGGTTTACATCCAGGACATTATGCCGCGAAAAATTGAACTGAGCCTGGCCTATGCGCGACAAGCCAGCCGCTGGGAAGACACCAAGATTATCCTTCGCACATTGCTGCCGGGAACGGAAAGGGTTGATTTATGAGTATCCTAAGGGGTCGGAAGAGGGGCATTGATTTGGTAAGCGCGCTGCCGCCGGGGGTCGGATTGCGGCGGGCCGGAAAGTTTCTGCTGATTTACAGCAGCGCGCTAACGCTGGGGTTATGGCTGGCATTTGAGGTGCGATTTGATTTAGATTTGCCGCCTGAGCAGGGCAAGTATCTCTTTCCTATCATGGCAGGGGTGGTTCCTCTACAGCTTTTCTTTCTATACGCCTTTCACCAGTTTCATCTGCTGCCGGCGTATTTTGGGATACCGGCGATGATGCGGATGGTTTGGGCAATGTTTTGGTCGGGCGCCACGTTGGCGCTCGTGCGTTGGCGTTTTGGATTGGGTTATGCCCTCCCGTTCGGGGTCATCCTGATCGATATGCTGCTGGGGCTGCTGCTCCTCAGCTCGATGTGTTATGTCTGGCGGCTTTACCGCCTGGACCATTTCTCGCGGCTATTGGGCTTGAGACGCGACGGGAGGCATCGCAAGCGCCGGGTGGCGATTATAGGCGCCGGCAACGCCGGCCTATTGCTGGCCCAGGAACTCAGGACGGACCCAAAGTCGGGCCTGGAACCGGTGGCCTTTTTTGATGATGACCCCAGCAAATGGGGGGCGCACGCGCTGGATATTCCGGTGCTGGGCCCTCCGGAGTTGCTGGCAAACGGAGTGGCCCAAAGCTATCAAATGGATGAACTCATCCTGAGCATTCCATCGGCGCGCGCCACTCGGATCAAGGAAATCCTGGAACTCATCCGGCGAAGCGGTTTGGAGTATAAAACCGTGCCGTCTCTGGCTGAGCTGGCTGTGGGCAAGTTCTGCGTGAGCCATTTGCGCAACGTGCAAATCGAGGATTTGCTTGGACGCGAGCCGGTGCGGCTGCAGCGGGAGGAAATCCGCAGCCTGCTTGCGGGGCGTCGCGTGATGGTGACCGGGGCCGGGGGAAGCATCGGAAGCGAGCTATCCAGGCAGGCGGCCAGTTACGGGGCGGCCGAGTTGCTTCTGGTGGAAAGGTCGGAAGTGCAACTTTTCGCGGTGGAACAGGACTTAATCCGGGCTGGGTACAGCCGGGGGATTCGTCCGTTGGTGGCTGATATTCTGGATGAGAGGCGCATGCGGCATATTTTCGAAACGCACTTGCCCGAACTGGTGTTTCATGCCGCCGCGCACAAGCACGTCCCGATGATGGAGAGCCAGCCGGACGAAGCGATCCAGAACAACGTCTTCGGCACTGCACAAGTTGCGAAGCTCTCGATCGAGCACGGCGTCGAGCGGTTCGTTCTGATTTCGACAGACAAGGCCATTAACCCGACGAGCGTGATGGGCGCCAGCAAGAGGCTGGCGGAGATGGTTCTTCAGGACTTGCAGGCGCGCAATCATACCCCAACCAGGTTAATGGCCGTGCGCTTCGGCAATGTGCTGGGGTCATCGGGCAGCGTCGTGCCCTTATTCAAGGAGCAGATTGCCGCCGGAGGGCCGGTCACAGTCACCCACCCGTTGATGACGCGTTATTTTATGACCATACCCGAGGCGGTCGGTTTGGTGCTTCAGAGCACAGTCGAGGGGAACGGGGGCGAGATATTTGTGCTGGACATGGGCGAGCCGGTGCGAATCGTCGATCTTGCCAAGCAAATGATCCAGCTTTATGGGTTTGAGCCCGGCAAAGACATCCAGGTCGCATTTATAGGAACCAGGCCGGGAGAAAAGTTGTTTGAGGAGATTTCTTATTCGGAAGAGTCGGTTAGCCGGACGACGCACCCAAAGATCATGAGATTGCGAGGTAATCCGCCAGAGCGGGAGACGCTCGCAGCAAACCTGGAATTGCTGCAGAGCGGACTCAACTCCTCAAACGCGCAGGAGTTAAAAATCCTGCTGAATGTGGCCGTGCCAGAGTACCAGCAACAGGAAATACGGTCGCCAAATAAGCCGAACCAGCCTGAGCCAGTCCTGGTTGGGAAGTTATGGAGTCGAGTCATACCGGCTCGAACTCATCGGGCGCCATCTGAAGGGCGGCGGCCTGCCCAATGAAATCAATTCGCAGCAAGACCGTTGAAGGACCAAAACGTTGCTCGACCAGGCCCTCGAGGCCTTGAAGCGGCCCTTTGACAATCCGGACGCGCTGGCCTTCTCTGATATCGTGAGCGAGGCCAATTTCGAGGTTCGACTCGATAGCCAGGAGGACCGCCCGCAATTGCTCGATGAACAAATCCTGGCTGACCACTTCAAGCAATTTGGCCACGCAATCGCTTTGCAGGACCTTGGGCCGTTGCTCCGGGTTGAGTTGGAGGAAGACGTAACCCGGGAATAGAGGTTTCTGGAAGGCGGCAGTTTTTCGGGTCTTACCGTGGTAGCGATGGACGACGCGATAAAGGGGGAGGGTTGCGCGGATATTCTCGCGGCGGCAATGTTGGGCCAGCTTTTTCTCGCAGCGCGGGCGGGTGTGGGCGACAAACCAGAGAGAATCAGGCGGGGGTGTCAGAGGGTCATTGAGCAATTCAGTCGGCATGAGAGTTCCAGATTTCTACGGTTGTTGCCTTTAGCTGTCCAGAAATTCCTCTGGACGCCGTTTTGAGCTCATGATTTGCATTCATCCTGTGCCCGGGTCCTGGTCCGATCGGTGGATTAATTATTGCGCGCAGCGCCGGGTTCCTTTTGTTACTCTGGACGTCTTTGCTCCGGATACCTTGAGCCGCGTGCGGGAAGCGGGCGCGCACGCTGTGCTGTTTGATTTGCCCCTTTTTGATGGCAAGACCTCAGCGGCGCGCGGCTTGGTGCAGTCTTTGGAGCTAATGGGCATCGCGGTCTTTCCCGGGGCCGCTGAATATTGGCATTATGATGACAAAGTGGCTCAGTACCACTTGTTCAAGGCCCTGGAGATTCCCTGCTGCCCGACCTTTATTTTTTACAGCGCACAGGAGGCAAACCAATGGGCGCAAAGTTCAAATTATCCAAAGGTGTGGAAGCTGAGAACCGGGGCGGCCTCCTCCAACGTGAGGCTGGTCAGGTCCAAAGCAGAGGCGCGAGGGTTGATTCAGCGGGCGTTTGGCCGCGGGTTTTCACCGGTCCAGCCCCTTCTTGGCGATTTTCAGACCAAGCTGTTCAAACACAAAAGGCAGCGAGACTGGCTGGCGGTGCTGCGCCGGCTGCCCCAGTCCATCCGAAACCTGGCGCGCTATCGATGCGCAGCGCCTCGGGAGCGAGGTTACGTGTTCTTCCAGGATTTCCTCCCGGACAATCCGCATGATACGCGGGTGACGGTCATCGGGCAGCGCGCATTTGCCTACCGCCGCTTTGTGCGGCCCAATGATTTCCGGGCTTCTGGGAGTGGCCGGATTGATTGGGACCCGAGGGCTGTGGACCTGGAGTGTGTGCGGCGCGCTTTGGAAGCCGCGGCCAAGATCGGTTCCCGCTGTTTGGCGTTCGATTTTGTCTATGGCCCTGGGCGCCAACC
Source organism: Verrucomicrobiia bacterium (assembly GCA_035946615.1). Taxonomy (NCBI): domain Bacteria; kingdom Pseudomonadati; phylum Verrucomicrobiota; class Verrucomicrobiia; species Verrucomicrobiia bacterium. The sequence goes on along the minus strand of DASYZB010000157.1, from coordinate 24,832 downwards.
GGTCATATTGGAAGTTTGTTACCGCTTTGTGGCGGAATTTGTACAAACGTGCCCTGGATTCTGGGATCGAGAGCTGACCTTTCATAGCCGGCAGTTGTGGCCGCAAGATGCGATAATCGAAGACATCCTCAGTGGTGTGGCAAGTGATGCCCCGGGGTCTTTGGACTTCGCGGCGTCTATTTAAAAGCTTAAAAGCGCGTCGATTGAACGGGAGATAACAGGCATAACAGATCTTCAACGTTTTACTGGATAAGCCTCTTCGCATGAGCGAAGGGGCTTTTTTCTTTTTTCTTTGTTGCTTTCAAGACCACTACGGAGTTGGCGCAGCACTGGAGGCTGCCGCCCATCGAAGCGGCCCAACTCGCGCTGCGGGTGTGCGGGGAGTGCCCGGTGCGCCGTGTTCGATATATTCGCCGTAAAACGGTGCACCTTGGTTGCCATAGGGAATCTTGGTGTTAGAAAAGGTGCCTCTGGCGTTATCCCAGTGCACGATGAACAGAGCTACGTCCTTGCCGTTTTCGCCAGCACGGGTAACGAAAATATCGCCCCAAGAGTTGGTGAAATACTGTTGCGGTATTTTGAGTAATAGGGGCGGGAAATATGCCGGATCTTGTTGCGAGCGGGGATCACTGTTTCTGATTGCGGGGATCACTTTCATGGCTCTTGGTTGAATCGGATCGCCGGCTACGCCAGGCTGAACGACCGGTAATTGCCACTCGTGTACTCGTGTCATCCCAAAGCTATCAATCCTGCCTTGTACCAGGTGTGGGAGAGCAATCCTTCTCAACTTAACCTGCGGAGATTCCGAATTCGGGTAGTGGTACAGTTTGATTATAATCTGAAGTAGAAGTCCGCCACGTTGGGGCTGCCATCGATTGACACAAAAAAGACGGAATAACCTTCTCCAAAATCACGGCCTTGCGAGCGCCCATGCACACACCGGGGCTGTAGCGCACTTCGGAACCAATGGCGAACATCTGGCAGTAAATTGTGTCCCAGGCTTTTCCCAGGATGACATTAGGAATCGCCTAATGTGAATCAAGGAACCTCCTAGTGGTTAGCAGTTCATGCGCTGCCTAAGAACCAGCGTATGGCAGCGCAGCTCAAAAGTTTATCCCACCGCCGGCTCTCAAACATTTTCTGGATGCTCGCCTTAGTCGGTTTTGGCGCGCCAACCGCGAACTCCGTTACCCTTGCATGGAACCCAAGTTCGGACCCGACGCTCGCCGGGTATCGTGTTTATCAAGGGGTTGCCAGCCAGACCTACACGAACGTGCTCAGTGTTGGGACGGCAACCAACGCCACGGTCTCGGGCCTCACGGGCGGGGTGACGTACTTTTTCGCTGTGACCGCGTACGACACCGACGGGCTGGAGAGCCCCTATTCAAACCAGATCACCTATACCCCGTCGAATGCGCTTCCTGTGGTTTCACTGACGGCTCCGGTTTCAGGTGCTTCCTATATGGGTCCCGCGAATATCGCGTGCTCTGCGAGCGTGACGGCCAACGGCCATACGATCAACAGTGTCAAGTTTTACAGCGGCTCGAACCTGATCGCCCAGGCGGCTGCCGCGCCATACACCTGCGTCTGGAGCAACGTCAGCGCTGGCAGCTATGTGCTTAGCGCGGCGGCGCTCTACGATGGGGGAAACTTGGTTTCATCAGCAGCGGCGCCTGTGACCGTCACCAATCCGCTCCCGTTTATCGCTCTGACTTCGCCATCGGATGGCGCCAATTATACAGCTCCGGCAACGATCAATCTGGCTGCCACCGTAACGCCGAATGGACATGTGATTAACCAGGTCCAATTCCTTGATGGTTCAAACCTAATCGCGGCGGAAGCTTCGCCTCCATATTCGTACACGTGGACTAACGCCACGGTGGGAAGCCACCTTCTAAGCGCGGCGGCCATTTTTGACTCAGTTGGCACGGTTGCTTCCTCTCCGGCGCAAGTGACCGTCGCGTTGGCGCAGGCCCCTGCCCTGCCTCCTCCCTGGCAATCCCTGGATATTGGGACTGTGGGCTTGGCCGGGAGCGCATCCATCAATGGCGGCCTTTACGCGCTGAGCGGGGCCGGGAACCTGACCGGCACGGCCGATAGCTTCTATTTTGTGTTTCAACCAATGACAGGCAATGGTGAGATTCGAGCGCAGATCAGCTCGATACAGAGCAGGGGGACCGGCGCGCTTGCAGGGGTGATGGTCCGCGAGACGCTCACTCCAGGAGCCCGATACGTGTTTATGGGCATCTCGCCCTCGGGGGCGTTTGACTCAAAAATGCGGAGCAGCACCTCCGGGACGACGACTTCTAAAGCTTCGGGTTCAGGTGTCCTGCCCAATACCTGGGTGCGAGTAGTCCGCTCCAATTCAAAATGGTACATCTATAAATCGACCAATGGGTCGAATTGGACGCGGGTCAGTTCGGCTTCCATAGCGATGGCCTCGAGCGTGTACATGGGTTTTGCCGTGTGCTCGGGCAGCACTAACGCCCTGGAGAGCGTCGCCTTCACCAACGCTACCATCGTACCCTGACTGGCCCACTGCACTTGCTTCTTCACGTTGTATGGGCAGTTTTCAGATTGTTCGCCTGGTCCGAAATGGCGCCTTCACTTTTTTGGCCGTGATAGTGATGGTTTGGCTTCTTCACTTGCCCCGCGCTAAATCCAGCAAACAAGACGTGGCCGAACCCGGGACGGCGCCTCGCCCCGTGCGTTGCGCGGAAGCCGCCGAGCCACAGATTCCTGCTTTCGCCGTCTCCGCTCCGGTTTTGACGGCTGGCCAACTTGATGATGCCCACTCGAGTGGTCCGGAATCGCCGCAAGTGTTGCTTCGTCGCTGGGCCGAAAAGGAGCCGGCGTCGGCGGCCGCCTGGGCAGCTCAAGTGACTGGTCGGTTCCGCGGTGAGGCTCTGGAACAAGTGGCGATTGCGTGGGCTGACTTGGACCTGCGTGCCGCCTGTCAATGGGTGGGTTCTCTGCCGGAGGACAGCGGCAAAGAACCGGCTGTGCTTGGGGTGGCTAACGAGGCCGCGAGAATAGACCCGCAGACTGCCTTGGAGCTTGCAGGCTCGCTTCCCCCAAGCCAGGCGCGTGATAACGCGCTGGTCCACGCAATCAGCCAGTGGACAGCAATTGATGCCTCGGGAGCGGCGGCGTGGGCGTCATCTGTGGACGATTCAAATTTGCGGGAGCGTTTGGTTTCAGGCATCGCCATCGCCACGGCGGTGCAGGACCCAGCGACTGCGGCATCGCAGGTAGCGAGTTTACCCGCCGGAAGCGAACAGTCGCGCGCTGCCGTAGCGGTAGTTCAGCGGTGGGCCTTGAGCGCTCCCCAAGCCGCTGCCGCGTGGGTGCTGCTGTTCCCGGATGGGCCGGTTCGCACCGCCGCTGCGGAGAATTTGCTTGCGATTTGGGCGGCGCAGGACCCTCAGGCGGCAGGCCAATGGCTGCAGCAACTTCCGCAAGGACCGCTGCTCCAGGCCGCTTCGTCCGGTCTGGCCCAAGGCCTGCGTGCGCGAGGTCAAGGGCCCTTGGATTGATCGTGTGGGTGATAGCCGGAAGTTTTTCTGGACAGGCCGTACGTCCTGGCGCAAAGCTCAGCGCATGCAGTTGTCACTTCACACGCGCAAAAATTTGTCTCTCGCGCGCTCCTGAATGAATGAAACCCACCCGGCGTGAATTCCTTACGGCCTGTGCCAAAGGTGTGGCCGGAGCGACGCTGGCTCCATGCCTCGCCCGGCTGGGCTACTCAGCGCAGATTGAGTCCGGCGCTGAAGCCCTCGCACCGCGCCGGGGGGCTGGATTTGAAGTTCGCAAGGCCTTTTTGCCGCAGCGCCTGCATCTCGGAAACACCGGAATCTATCGCGTGCAACCTATTGATGACGCGGCGTGGCTCTGGTATCCCGAGGCTCCCGGCAGCCCAGCCCCGGCGCACAAGGAGTTTTTCTATGGGGGTTGGAGCCAACCCGTGCTGCTGCGGTTCCGCAAAGAGTTTGAAGCGCCAGCCTCCCCGGTTCGCATCCATGTCAGCGCCGATGAACGTTTCGAGTTGTTCCTGGATGGGATCCGCATCGCGCGCGGTCCGGACCGCTGCGACGTCGAGCGCTGGTCTTATGCGACTTACGACATGGTGCTGGCGGCAGGCAGCCACCGGGTGGAAGCCCTGGTCTGGAGCATCGGCCCGCGCCAGCCGGTTGCCCAGCTTTCCTGGCGTGGCGGCTTCGTCCTCAAGGCCGAAGGCCCATCCGACGAGCAACTCACCACCGGCAAGGCCGCCTGGGAAGTTGCCCGGCTGGAAGGTTACGAGTTTGCTCCAGGGGTCTTTTTTGTGGGCGCCGAACTCATCGCGCACGATTGCGGGCCGCAATGGAAGGAGGGCGAGTATGTTAAACCCCAGACTGTTCGCTCGCCGGTCCGCAGCAATTCATATGGCGAGACCGCGGCTGGTTGGAAGCTTTTTCCCACCCGGTTGCCCGATCAAATTGACCACGAGCTTGCCCCGGGCCGCGTGGTGGCGATGGGCAAGGGACTGCTCGGGTCAGGAGTTCCTGTCCGCGCCGAGCAGACCAAAGACCCGGACCTCCCCAAGTGGGATGCCCTGCTCCAGAGCCGCCAGCCTATCGTAATCCCGTCCCACTCCGAGCGATTCGTCCTTTGGGACCTGGAGAATTATTACTGCGCCTACCCGCTGTGCGAAGTCAGCGGCGGCGCCGGGGCAAGCATCGCCTGGTCTTGGGCTGAGTCGCTTTATCTGCCGGGCTCGGAAGCCAAAGGCAATCGTGGCGAGTTTATCGGCAAAACTTTCCGTGGGATGACCGACACCTTCCTGCCAGGCGGCGGTGCAAACCGGAAATTCTCGACGCTTTGGTGGCGGGCAGGCCGTTGGTGCCTGGTCTCGATTAAAACAGCGGCTGCGCCATTGACCCTTCATGGTCTGGCTCTCAACGAGAGCCGCTATCCTTGCGAGAACGAAGGGGCTTTTGACGCCGGGGACCCGCAGCTCCCGGGTGTTATCGGGCTTGCTGTGCGCGGCATTCAGATGTGCTCGCATGAGACCTTTATGGATTGCCCTTTTTACGAGCAATTGATGTATGTTGGCGATACGCGCCTTGAGGTCCTGACCACCGGGGTGATGACACGCGACGACCGCCTAATCAAGCGCGCGCTCGAGTTGTTCGATTTCTCGCGCCGGAATTGGGGTTTTGTCAATGAACGCTACCCTGCGTTCATTCCTCAACTATCGCCCACCTTTTCGATGATTTGGGCGTTGATGCTCAACGATTTTACCTTCTGGCACAACGATGCCGATTTCCTGAAGGCGCGCGTCATCGGCTTGCGTTCTATGCTGGAGGAATTCGACCCTTATGTGAACAGCGATGGGCTTCTGAGTGGGTTGCCCGGCTGGTCGTTCATGGATTGGGTGCCCCAATGGCAGGAGGGCTACGCGCCTGATGGCGAACACGGCCTCTCGGCCCTGAACAACCTGCTCTACCTTTATGCCTTGCAGAAATCGGCCGAGGTGGAGGATTTCCTCCAGGAACCGCTCTTGGCCCAGCGGTTGCGCTCCAAAGCGAGGTCGTTGGCCGCTGCCCTTCAAGCCAAGTTCTGGAACCAGTCGCGGGGTTTAATCGCCGACAACCTCGCCCAGACGGAGTTTAGCGAGCACGCGCAGTGCCTGGCTCTCCTGACCGACACGGTCGCTGGCGCACAGGCCAGTCGTTGCTTCGAACAGCTCCTGACGGCGCCGGACCTCAAGCGCGCCACCATTTACTTCAGCTTCTACCTGCTGGAAACCTGGCAGAAATTCGGACGCGGCGACCTGATTGTCCAACGCATGAAGTTCTGGAAAGACCTGGTCAAACAAGGGCTAAAGACCCCTGTTGAAATGCCCGGCAACACGCGTTCGGATTGCCACGGCTGGGGCAGTCATCCCTTGTTCCATCTGCACGCCAGCCTCGCCGGCGTTCGCCCGGCCTCGCCGGGCTTTCGCACCGCTCGTATCGCCCCGCTGCCCGGCAGCCTCCCCCGCATTAGCAGCCGCACGCCGCATCCCGAGGGTTTCATTGGGCTGGACCTGGCGTTTGAACGCGGCCATTGCCGCGGCGCCATCGAGTTGCCCGGCGCCGTTAGCGGCGTCTTTTCCTGGCAGGGCGACCAACAGGCTCTGTCTCCAGGCAAGAACCCAGTGGACCATTAGCAAAGCGGAAATGAGAAGGCTTTGCGCACAAACACTGATTGTCATTGCGCTGGCAGCGGCAATAAGCAGCTCCCGAACGCGGCAAGCCATGGCGCAGGAAACCATCCGCCAGTATCTTTCCGGCACCGACGCCGAGCACACTGCGCCGTGGGATTTTTATTGCGATGGCGGACGCAACAGCGGCTTCTGGACCAACATCGCCGTGCCCTCATGCTGGGAATTGCAAGGTTTCGGCAAATTTCGTTACGGCCTTGAGGATAAAAACTACACGCCCATTCGTGGGGACTACCGAAATCATTTTAGTGTTCCCGCCGAGTGGCGTGCAAAGCGCGTCTTTATTGTTTTCGATGGTGTCATGACCGATGCAGCGGTTAAAATTAATGGCAAGCAAGCCGGGCCGTTGCATCAAGGCGCCTTCTATCGGTTCAAATATGACATCACCGCGCTGCTCAAGTTTGGTCAAGAGAACCTGCTGGAAGTGTCCGTCAGCGACAAATCTTCAAACGCTTCGGTCAACAATGCCGAGCGCAATGCCGATTACTGGGTTTTTGGCGGAATTTTCCGGCCTGTTTGGTTGCAGGCCCAGCCGGCGCAGTTCTTAGAGCGCGTGGCGATAGACGCACGCGCCGGCGGCGCCTTCAAAATGGATTATTATCTCAGCGGCGAAGGCAACGCGGACAGTGTGAAAGTCACGCTGCAAGACGCACAGGGCCGGACCATCGGCAAACCCGTTTCCGTCCCGGTTGCGGCGGGGCGCGTCGCCATGAAGATTTCCGCACCGAGATTATGGAGCGCGGAAACGCCCGCGCTTTACAGTGCCCTGGTGCAACTCAAGCAGGGCGCGACTGTTCTGCACGAACTCAACCAGCGCTTTGGATTTCGGACGATTGAAGTGCGCTCGGGCGAAGGCCTCTTTGTCAATGGCCGGCACACCATGCTCAAAGGGGTCTGTCACCACGTCGCGTGGCCGACTCTGGGGCGCTCGTCCTCCGACCGCATTGCCGATCTGGACGTCAGCCTGATTCAAGACATGAACATGAACGCCGTGCGCATGTCGCATTACCCGCCTGACGAGGCATTCCTGGACTTGTGTGATGAAAAGGGGCTGTACGTTCTGGACGAACTCGGCGGCTGGCAGCACAAGTACGACACCCAAGTGGGCCGCCAACACGTGAAGGAAATGATTTCCCGGGATGTGAATCATCCCAGCATCATTATCTGGGACAACGGCAACGAAGGCGGTTGGAATACCAACCTGGACACTGACTTTGAGCAACTCGATCCGCAGCACCGGGTGGTCAACCACCCCTGGGCAAAGTTTGGTAACATTGATGATCCACACTATCCCGACTACAGGTCTCTGCTGCGGGGGCTTTCGCGCACTCTGGTTTACATGCCCACGGAATTTCTGCATGGGCTTTACGATGGCGGCCTGGGCGCGGGTTTGGAGGATTATTGGAATGCGATGCGCGGCAGTCGAGTAGCTGCCGGCGGGTTCCTTTGGGTGTTCGCCGACGAGGGCGTGCGGCGGGGCGATTTGAACAACGCAATCGACGTGAAAGGCAATTGGGCGCCTGACGGCATTCTTGGGCCTTTCCGCGAAAAGGAAGCCAGCTACTACACCATCAAGCAGGTCTGGTCGCCTGTGCAACTTCCAGACGCATTGCCCATGCATTTTAAAGGCAGTTTACCGGTGGAAAACCGTTACCAATTCACAAGCTTGGCCCAATGCGGGTTCACCTGGCAATTGCGCAAGTTCGGACAAGCGGCGGGGTTCCATGACGTTGCCCGGGGCAAGATCACCAGCCCCAAAGTCGCTCCCGGCCATTTCGGGAAACTGAGGCTTGGCCTGCCGGCAGATTGGCAAAACGCTGATGCGCTGGGCGTGACGGCACGCAATCCAATCGGTCAGGAATTGTGGACATGGGTTTATCCGCTACGGCCACACAATGATTTTACGCCGAGTGGTTCGCCGGTCGCGACGGTGAATGCGGGCAATGAATTGCAATTAAAGAGTGGCGGGACCGAAGCGCGCGTCGCCGCGGCAACGGGACAACTGCTCGGTGTCAAAGTCGATGGAAAAGATTTTTCGCTGACGAGCGAGCCGATTTCAAATGCGCAGTGGACGATGTTAAATTCGGGATGGCTCAAGTTGGACTACTCCGTTGATCCCGCAGTGCAGACGAACGACCCGGGGGTGGCGTTTGATTATCCCGAGGAAAAAATGCTCAATAAAATGTGGCTGGGCGACGGACCGTACCGCGTCTGGCGCAACCGGCTGAAAGGCGAAACATTCGGCGTGTGGGAAACCGCCTACAATACGACCGAGACCGGCTACAAGGACTGGGTGTATCCCGAGTTCGCCGGCTACTTTGCCAATGTGCGCTGGCTGAAGCTGGCGACCACTGAAGGCGCGCTCACGATGATGCTTCCCGATGAAAAAACCTTCGTGCGCGTCGGCACTCCGAAATTTCCGCCGGCGAAGCTGTCTGGAAGGACGAGGGTAAATTGCCCGCCGGGAAATCTTTCTGTGGTGCGTGATATTCCGCCGATGGGAACCAAATTCCACGTCCCGGCGCAGCTCGGCCCCCAATCAACCACGCCCTTGGTGAGCGCGCCATATCAAGGGACGATCTACCTTCATTTTTCCCGCGGAGTTCGTCCTCGGGCAATTTGTTCGTCCGCTCATACCTCGTCTTTACCTCCTCCCGCCTTCTCCAAAAACCTCTTTCGCCATTCAGCTCGGGAGATTTTCCCGCGATGATTGGTGTCCAATGAATCGACCAGCCACCATTTGCGCGGCACCTGCCATGCCGGCAATTTGTCCATAGCAAATTGTTTAAGCGATTCGCCAGTCACCTGCGGGTTCCCGGCGACACACGCCACAATGGTCTCTCCACGCTGGGTGTCCGCGCTGGGCACTCCAAAGGCCAGACACGCCCGCACATGCGGATGAGCGGCCAGGACCTTCTCGATAGCCTCCGGCAACACCTTGCGGCCTGCCACATTGATCTGGTCCGTCGCGCGGCCTCGCAAATAAACCCGGCCCTCTGAAATCTCGCCGAGGTCTCCGGAGCGAAAAACGCCTCCACAGAGATTCCCGGCAGGTTCGGGCCAATAACCCCAGCCAACAGCCTGCCCGCGCGCTTCGATGCAGCCGTCTTGGGCGATGGAAACCTGCACATTGCGCAACGGGGTTCCTGCGCAGGCAGCATCCCGGCGCGGCTCCGTTGTGGCGTCATACGCAATCCCCCCACACTCGCTGCTCCCGTAAAAATTGTGAAGCTTGAGACCGTGCCGAGCGAAGATATTCTGTTCGAGGGCCAGAGGAAGCGGCGCGCCCGCTGAGATGGCCAGCCGGATATTTGAAGGAATGACGCCGGCCTGTTGCCACGTTTGCCAAAGAGCTGGCACTGCCGCAAGGGTAATGGCCGGGTGCCCTTCGCTGGCCCGCCGAATCGCTTCCGGCAGGGCTGACCCGGCCAGGATTAGAGGAATCCCATGTAACAGCAGTGGCAGCACGAGATTGGAAAAACCGTACGAATGGGCGAGCGAAATGACCCCTAAATTGGGCCAATCTGGCCGCAGCCCCATCGTCCCAACAATGTTTTGGGCGTCCGCCGCCAACTGCGCCGCGGTAAATGCCACCAGTCGCGGGACGCCAGTTGTAGCCGAAGTTGTCTTGAGATGGACGACTTCGCGCGGCAACTCTTGACAAATCTGTGGCCGCTCCTGGTCTGGTTCAAGCGGGCAGACAACCTGCCCAGACCGCCACGCCCGCAGGACTGAAAAAACAAAGTCCACAGAGGCCCCTGACGGGAACGCGATCCCATCGGCTGCTCGCGGCCCGTTCACTGTGGCAGAGACCAGTTGTGCAAAGGTCCAGCAATGATTCTGGGCCAAATCCCACAGGGCGAGGTGGTCAGGATGGGAGCGCGCCGTTCGGCGCCAGGACTCGTAGAGCATTGCCAGTTACACGTCGGGCCTAAATCAGTTCTTTATGTGAGCGAGGAAAAATATGAAAACGGCAAAGGAAAGACAACCTCCATTGGTGCCATTCAGTTTGGTGTCCACAAATTAGACACGGGCCAGATCAAAACCCATTACGTTTGTTATCGCCTCATGCTATATTATTAAAAAGATGTCTGCATTTTTTCGTCCAACAGGTATTGACGCTAAGATCGCGGCAGATAAGAATCATATCCACCCCAAGCGGCGGAATGAGCAAATACGAAATGACGAAGCAGCGCATCTTGAGCGGCACTGCGAATGCTAACATCCAATTTGAAGATTTGTGCCAGCTTGTGACCCGTTTGGGATTTAATCAAAGCAAGCCACCACATTTTTTCAAAGGAAGGCATCGAGCCTATTGTGATTTTACAGCCCGGACGCGATGGTAAAGCCAAGCCATATCAGGTTAGGCAGGTTCGCATGATCATCAATCTGTTTAATTTATGAAACACGATTACCCAGTCCAAATCCTATGGAGCCCTGAAGACAGGGCGTATCTAGCTATTCCATTTCAACTTCCAGGTTGCATGCCCGATGGCGAGACCCCTGAACAGGCAATCGCTAATTTGCGCGATGCGATTGGTGCTTGGATCGAAGTTGCCACCGAAGAAGGAAGGCCAGTCCCCGCGCCGATGACGGCAGAGGATGTCGCACGCGAACAGCGAAAAGCAGAGGAGCAATTGCGAGCAGTGGGGATGCAGGATCAGCGGACTAATCGACCGCCTCATCCAGCAGCATTGAGACCTAACTGTCCGATCCCGCTGGTTCAAGTCGCGGGTGGAACAATCCCCCGGCACGAAAGGAGTAAATACTACCCGTGGGTGTATTCGAAGATGCCAATTGCTCGAGAACCCGCTTAACGGCGGTCTCTACAGCGCGATCTATATTTGCCTGCCAGCCTTCAAACTTTGCTTCAAGCAAGCAGGATTATTGAAGCCGCGTAAGAAACCATACGTGCAGCGGCAGAGAGCGTCGCGAAGCCTCCGGAGAAGGGCGTTTGCCGGCGCTCTGCGAAGGCTGCTCGCGAACACGCTCAACAAGGGCCGGGACACGGTGCATTCCAAATGCATTGCGCCGTTAGGCTGTGGCTTTGCGGCGCTGGTTTTGCTGCCGTTGACGCTGGTTTGCGGCTGTACCGGACCGCGTCTGATGGCGGACCCGCCCCAAAGGCCATTTGAATTCGCCAAGGACACTTTCTCTTACCCGAATGAACTGTTGTGGGAGTATGGCTACAATACCAACGGCGCCTGGACGAGCCACCGCCGTGAGCCGAAACCTTCGTACGCTCAGCATTGTTTCGTTGTGGCGCGTTCGGCGGTCCAGTTTTTTGAGAACGCGCGTTTTGAGCCACAACTGACAATAGCTGACGAGCGGACTTATCGGCGGCTTATTCGTCGGGTGGTGGCGACCAACCTGCGAAAACCCCTGTCTGAAAATCAAAAGATTGTCATACCGGGCTATGCCGATTTGCGTGACTTCAGCCACGAGCAGGAAAAGCTCCTCAAGCACGAATGCGGCAGTTCATTGCAATGCTATTTTCAGCGCGGTCACTGGCGGATGATCCTGCCTTTTACCCGCCGCGAGCAGGAGCGAGTCGCTCAACATCTCCTGGCTCATCTCTCTCCCACCCACCCGCTTATCGTTCACTTGGTCCGTTTTCCGAGCCTCACCATCAACCATGCGGTCGTTGTCTTTAAGGCCAGACCTGCTGGAAACCAAATCCTGTTCAGCATCTATGATCCTAACCAGCCCTCTGAACCGCGCACTCTGACGTTCGACAGCGCCAGCCGCACCTTTTTGCTCGCCGCCAATAACTATTTCCCCGGCGGCAGGGTGGATGTGTACGAGGTTTATTATCAGTGGGATTACTGACAATACCCTACTCCCCTTCCAACTTCTCGCGTCCTGAGTAGCCGCTGTCCAGCTCGTGCCAGAATTCGATGTCCTCTTCGCCCTCTTCCCAACAAAGGAAAACCTCCCGGCCCCCGATGATAGCCGGGAAATCGATAAGGCCGCGTTGGAGGTCCTTGATTTGGATTTCGCGCTGGAAAAACTCCATCAAAACGTTTTTGAGCTCGGCGATGGTGCGCACCCAATTGTTCACCACATCCCCGCCCAAATCGGCGCCCGGTGTTCGCACAATTTCGAGGCGTTTATCCAGCTCTTCGAGAGCCGCGCGCAAATCGCTCAACCGCTTGAGCCACTGGCGAACCTCTGGCAGCAAGCGCCGCGCCTGGGCGCGCGTATAATGCTTTCGGAACTGGTGAGCCATACAACCCTCTCCTTGAGGTTTATTCGTGCTGCTCCGGGCTTTTGGGATTCGGAGCCTGGCCCGGCGCAGGCGGGACGACCTCGAGTTTGCGGCGGACCTGTTCATTGGCTTCGAGGGTCAAGGATTTGGTCCATGCCTCGCGTGCCTTCTGCGGCTGATCGAGAGCAGCGTAGATATCGCCGAGGTGATCAAGGACGGTTGGGTCAGGGTCCTTGGACAACTGCACCGCTTTGAGGATATAGCCCAAGGCGTCCTGGGGCTGTTTTAACTTGAAGAGCACCCAACCCAGGCTGTCCAGGTAGGCGGGGTTTTGCGGTTCCTTTTGCAGGGCTTTCTGGATGAGTCCACGTGCCCGGTCGAGTTTGACACCGTGCTCGGCCCACATATAGCCGAGGTAATTGAGCGCCTCGCTGAAATCCGGGGCGAGTTGGAGGCATTTTTGGAAATAATCCTCTGCCTGCGTGTAATCACCCGTGCGCTCGTAAGCGGCTCCGATCTCGAAATAGAACTCCTGATTCAAACGCGCCGGTTCGGTTGCTTTGGCAATCACCTCAGCGGCGGTGTAATGACGGATGGCCTGGGGATAGGCCTTCTGCCGGGTATAGGCCAGGGCGGTGATGAGTTCCACATCAAAATCTTGCGGGAATTTCTGGCGCGCTTTGTCCAGCGTCGCCAGGGCCTCTTGCGATTGATTGATGCCAATCTGAGAAAGAGCCAGGTAGCAATAAGCCTCCTCAGCCCCGGGATTGAGCACAATGGTCTTGCTGAAGCAATCAGCCGCATGGGCTGAATCTTTGGCCTCATAATACAGGCGGCCAAGGTAGAAGTAAGCCTGCGGATTGGTCGGATCATCGCGAATAACGGCTTCGAACTGCTCGATGGCTTTCTTGTTGTCGCTTCCGCGCAAGTAAATACTGGCAAGTTTGGCATGCACTCGCTCGCGGATGAACGGCACGTCCGGCAGCTTTTTGACCAAATCCAGGTAAAGGGCTGCCGCTCTGCCGGTCTCGCCCAATGCAGCGAAGCTGTCTGCGAGCCTGAGGCGCAATTGCATCCCGGCAGGATTGAGCTTGTCTGCGCGCTTGAGAGCCGCCAGGGCCTGGGCGTCGAGTTTCTCTTTCTCGGACGGGGACTGCAGTGCGACACTGGCGCATAGCTCAGCCAGTCCAACCAGAAAATCCGCATCCGCTTTGGGCTGGCGCCCCGCCGCCTCCAGCACCTTCAAGGCCTCCGGGGACTGCTTTTTCTGAAGAGCCAGCAACACTAAATTCTGGTAACCAGCCAAAGAGTCCGGTGAACGCTTGATGGCAGCCCGGTTGGCGGCTGCGGCCTGTTCGTTCTTTCCCAATTGGGCATCAATCATTCCCAAGCGCGCAAAAATCGCGCCGGTGGCACGGGGCCGGGCCGCGGCAGCCGATACAACCGCCAGCGCCTTTTCAGGCTGCTTCTGCTGCAATAACCGGCGCGAGACCTCCAGGATGAGCGCCTCGTTGTCCGGGTCGTTCAGGGCCGCCTGGTAATACTCCTCCAGGGCCGCCTGTGTATTCTCCTCCATCTCATAGACGATAGCGGCGGCATAATGGGCGTGGGCCTCGGCGAGCTTGTCGGCAGGCCAGTCCTTGCCTTGCCCTTTACCTCGCGCCATGACAGGACCAGGCGTCTGGCCGTTTGCATCTCGACCTTGTTTTGGGGCTGACCGGCAACCGGTGACGAGCAATAAACTCACCCCGGCCATTATCCCCAAAAACCAGCGATTACACAGCATGATGACCAAACACCTCCTTCCTCAAACGCGGAGAGCGAAAGACAAATCAGTAGCCCGAGCCCGAGCTACTTCTGCCAGGTGCGCTTCTTATGACGATGGGCGCGCAACTTTTTGCGCCGTTTATGTTTATTAATCTTCGATTTACGACGTTTCTTCAGTGAACCCATAGCGGTGTTTTATGTGCCTGCTCAACAGGCTTAGCCATTCTGCGGCGGAATGCAGCAAAAAGCAACTCCCAACGTGCGGCACTCCCTGGAGCTCAAGTTCGGGCATGTTTTTGAACCCGAATCTCCTGTAGTAATCCGGATGTCCTACGAGACAGCAGCCCTGCGCATTCAGTTCTTTCAGCCGTGACAGCCCCTCCCGTATGAGAGTTTGGCCGATGCCTTGGCGCTGGTACGTCGGCGACACTGAAACAGATCCAAGGCCGTACCACTTCCGAGTGCCGTCAGAAATGATCACGGGCGAGAACGCAATATGGCCTACCACCCGTCCATCTACTTCTGCGACAAGCGATACTGTGAGGGCCTTGGCGATGCGTAGTGCCTCGATGATGAACTGCTCGGTGTGGTTGCTGATCTCCAGGGTCCTAAACGCGGCAACGGTCACCTCCCTTATCGCGCTCACATCGGCATCGGTCTCGCTCCTGACAAGGAACTTCGGATTCATGGGTTTCGTCTTTCTCTTTTCCGCTGGCCAAGCATGTGATCGCCAGGCGGTCCATGCACAGCCTCGTTGATATCGGACTCTTGTAAGCCTGTTCCCAGGTAACTCATAAAAGCGGAAAGTGAAAGTTATTGTGAATCTGCACGGTTAATCAGGCCCTTCGAGGGCCTCACAACCGGTGTGCAGCCCAAAATGAACAAGCTTCTCCCGCATCGTCGTGCGGCTTACGCCCAGCCATCGCGCTGCCTTCGCCTGGTTTCCGTTGGCCATCGCGATGGCTCGGCTGAACAATTCCCGCTCCATTTCTTCGATCATGGAGGCTCTGGCATCAAGCAGCTCGCCTCGACGCGCGCGAGTGAGTAATTCGGTAAAATAGCCTGAAAGAGTCTGCTCTGAGTAGTGTATGGGTCTCCGCACTCCAGCATAGGCCTGCTGGGCGTGCTCCACGGTTACAGGGTAGCCGCGGGCGAGAAGTAACGCGTGACGCACTACATTTTCCAGTTCGCGCACGTTGCCGGGCCAGAGCTGTGCCTGGAGAAAGCTAATCGCATCGGGTTGTATCGAAGGCGATTCCACCCCAACTTCCAGCGCAGAGCGTTGCAGCGAATATTTCACCAACTCCGGGATGTCATCGGCGCGCTCGCGGAGCGGGGGCAAAGTTATCGTAACCGAGCTCAGCCGATAGAAGAGGTCCTCTCGAAAGAGCTTATCCTTCATGGCCGCTTCAAGATCCCGGTGTGTCGCGGCCAGAACCCGCACATCGACAGAGATCTTGTCATTGCCGCCCAGCCGCTGAAGGTATTTTTCCTGTAGAATCCGAAGCAGTTTAACCTGGGTGCCGAGGCTCAGATCCCCGATTTCATCCAGGAGAATTGTACCTCGATTGGCCTGCTCGAACCGGCCAATCCGACGCGCATGAGCGCCCGTGAACGAACCTCGTTCGTGCCCAAACAACTCACTTTCCAGCAGCGTCTCAGGTATTGCCGCGCAATTCACCGCGATGAATGGCTGGGCCGCACGATGGCTATGTTGGTAAATGGCGCGGGCCACCAGTTCCTTTCCCGTTCCGGTCTCGCCACGGATTAACACCGTAACCGGAGTAGCCGCAACACGCCCGATTTCTTTGTAAATGGCCTGCATTGCGCGGCACGAGCCAATAATTGCTGGCTGCGATGGCTCGGCCTTTCCGAGTTCCAACGGCTCGGACATCATCCGGCTGCTGGTGACAGCGGCAGCAACCAGCTTCAGCAACTCCGCCGTGTCAAAAGGTTTGAGGAGGTAATCGTAAGCGCCCAATTTGGTAGCCTCGATCGCTGTTTCCGTTGTGCCGAAGGCGGTGATCATGATGATCGGCAGCTTCGGCTTGGCGGTGTGAAGTTTTTCAACCAGTTGAAGACCAGACAGGCCGGGCATTTTTAGATCGGTAATAACCAGGTCGCACGAATCCTTGACAGCGGCAGCTAAGCCGTCATCGCCCCTGGTTGCCATAGCCACGTCATAGCCTTCGGCGTGCAACTCCTTCTTTAGAGACTCGGCAATACTTGAGTCGTCTTCAATGATTTGTATCTTTGGTCGAGTTTTCATCCGAATGGCGTTCTGCTTCCGGCAAGAGCAGGCTGAAGGTTGTGCCCCGGCCTTGTTGGGTCGTAAACTGCAGCGCGCCGCCTTGCTGTTCGACGATTCGCGTCGCGATTGAAAGACCTAAGCCCGTGCCTTCTTCCTTTGTCGTGAAGAATGGATCGAAAATCCGCTTCTGCACCTCTGGCGGAATCCCCTTGCCCGTATCGCTGACCTCCAGCACAACGACCGGGCCGGATCGGCCGCCTAAGCGCGCGGCTTCCTTGCGGGCCCGGAGGCGGATCATTCCATCGCGCTCAATGCTCTCGGCTGCGTTCTGGACCAGGTTGATCAGGACCTGCTCAATTTGCTGTGGATCAACTCTCACCCACAGGTCAGGAGGGGATTCCAGCAGGAGTTGAATCGCAGCCTTTTCCAATTGCCCGCCGAAAAGCGCCCGAACCCTAACCAGCAGGCTATCGGCCGAAACCGTCACAAGTTTCGGCTCCGCCGGGCGGGCAAACTGCAGAAATGCCTGCACGATACCCTCCAGACGTTTGATCTCATTATCAATAACGGTGGCGTCCTCGTGTTCGGAGGAACCACTGACCAGGCTGCGCTTGAGGCTGTGAATCCGCACGTTGATCGCTGTTAGCGGGTTGCGGATCTCATGGGCCACGCCCGCCGCGAGCGTGCCAAGCGAGGCCAGTTTCTCATGACGTTCGATAATTGCGCGGCTTTGCCGCAACTGGTTGCGCAGTGGCGCCAGGAGTTCACGGTAGCCCGACAAGCCTACTACCACTCCGAGACCGACCACCAGCATCAATGACACCAGCAGGAGGCCCTCCACCCAACTGAGCGACCGATGTGATTCCTGCATGAATTCGGCAAGCGCGACCCGCTCCGTCGCTGCCAGGCTGTCGCACAGCGCGAGTAGTGGGGCGGCATTATTTTCGACTTGCTCCAATGCGGGTTTCCCATCGGAGGTGGCATGTTCCTCCATGAGTTTTGCTCCCCGGCTCAGGTATACTTCGAGAGCCGCCTCGACTTGAGCCAGTTTTTCGCGCTGGTCAGAGGCGGTAAACGAGCCCGCGTGCGCGCCTATCCACTTCTTCAATTTTTCGCCGCCTTCCAGAAATCTCCTCTTGCTGGCTTCATCCCTACGCAAATCGTGGTCAAGCAGCGCCTCATTCATGTTCCGAATGGGGGCTTCGATATAATCGGACAGGTGGAAACTGTCGCTTTCCACAAGCGCAAAACTCGCACGGAGATGGTGGACTTCACGCCAAGTCGTCCGGACCGCCCAGGCGACCAAAATCGACGTCAAAGCGACGGCCAGGCCAAACCTCAAAAATCTCCGCGAAGCAGTCATGATGTGACCAGCCGCTGACCACAGATGAACGTCCGCTGGTCATTTGAGAGCGGTCCCGCCTGTCCCGGAAAGCTCATATTTGCAGTGTTTTTAGGGCCTAGAGAGCGAAATCACCGCTGGCACACGTCCAGCTAGGATCAAACCCGCAGGCTCGACCACGGCAATCATGTATCAGAAAGAGTGCCAAGGGCGATGAAAAGTTCGAAACGCATGAAACAGCAGGACGCACAGCAGGTGCCGGCGATTGAGTGAGGTGTGCTATGAAATTCAAACCAACCAGAAAGGCGGGCGGACTAGCGGTGGAACTCAGCACCCGCGAGGCACAACTGCCGCTTCACGCCCAAGCTGAAGGGCTAGCCGTGCCGAGATTCACACTGAAAAAAATTCTTGTGTCCGTTGACTTCTCGGCCTGCTCAAGGAAAGCCCTGCATGATGCAGCGCCGTTCGCCAGGCAATTCGGAGCTGATCTTACGCTCATCTTCGTCCTGCAAAGTTATCCACCCACATTGGAGTTGGCCGACATTGATCCAACCGCGGAAGCCAAGGCGGAATTGGAGGATTTGCGAAAGTCGGTTTGTCACATCGTACGGACTGAAACGGTCCTGAAACGAGGCGAACCGTACCGCGAGATTGTTGGGGCCGCCAGTGAGTTGGAGATTGATCTAATCATTCTCTCGACCCACGGGCGGAGCGGAGTGGCCCGGGTGCTGCTGGGGAGTACAGCAGAAAAGGTGGTGCGGCACGCCGGGTATCCGGTGCTGGTCGTGCGGGAGAACGAACCTGAATTCCTTGCGCAAGAGCCGATATCGGTCAACGACCGAAAAGCAGAGCCAATCATATGACGGAGAAAATTCTTGTGGTCGATGACGAGAAATCGATCCGGGAGGCCCTAAACAAGGTTCTGCGGGCTGAGAACTATGAAGTGCTGGTGGCCGAAACCGGTAAAGATGCAGTGGAAAGGTGCGGAACCGGAAGAATTGACCTGCTGCTCCTGGATCTCAATCTGCCCGGAAAAAACGGCTGGGCGACCCTGGATTGGCTGGCGAAAGTCAATCCTTTGCTGCCCGTCATTATCATCACCGGCCGTGCGAACCAACGTGAACTGGCCGAAAAATCGCGGGCCGATGCCCTGATGGAAAAGCCGCTGGATGTCCCGCTGCTGCTGCAAACCATCCGCGAACTTCTGGCTGAGCCGATGGAAATCCGGGCACAACGCTCCAGCCGGCGATCCTCCAGTTTCAGATTTCTTTCCTGTGACGAGCGGCTGTTTCGCCAAATGCTGAACGACCGCTTTACTGTGCCTTGCCCCCTGACCGACCGCGCGTGGCATCTCACAGAGAAGGATTAGACACAACACGAAAGGCAAGGGTGCGACGAATCAATCTATGAAGAAAAGAATCATGGTGCTGGACGATGACGAGCAGATACGTCAATCGCTGCAAAAATTGTTGCAGGCCGAGGGCTACGAGGTGGTTGCGGCTGCCGAGGGCGCGGAAGCACTCGATGAACTAGGTCGCAATAAAATCGATCTGCTGTTGTTGGACCTGAATCTCCCGAATAAGAGCGGCTGGGAGATTTTCGAGCGGGTGACTTCGAACCGCCCCCTGGTTCCCGTCATCATCATTACCGGCAGGGCCAAGCAATCGGAGTTGGCGGTTGCGGCGGGCGTTGGTGCTTTAATGCAAAAGCCATTGGATGTTCCCTTGCTCCTCAAGACCATCGCCGAACTGCTTCTGGAACCTCCGGAGAAGCGCCTTAAACGGCTGGTGGGAGTCGAGCAATCGACACGCTGTTTTCAGCCAGCCCCCGCCGTAGCGTCCGTTCAAAGCTCGCTTAGAGTGAGACGGAAAGAGCCAAGGGTGCGCCATCAGTTATGAAGAAGCATGTTTTGATAGTTGACAGTGAACCGCGGTGCTACTCGCAATTGCGCAACAAATTGATCGCGAACAATTATGACGTCTTCCATGCCGCCAGTATCGAGGAGGCGATGGAGCACTTCCACATCAGGACGGCGGACCTGCTGTTGGTCGACCTGGACGTGCCCGGGGACAGAATTTCCAACGGGCTTTCAAGGGTGGCCCAATTGAATGCAAGCGTGCGAATCATCGGCGTTACGGAACGAACCGAGGGCAGCGAGATCGCGGTTCGTGAGCGCTTGGACGGAGTCGCGGAAAAGCCCTTTGCTCTGGGCAATTTGATCACATTTGTTCGCGAACTGCTAAGAAATCCGTCTCCATGGAAGGAGTTTCGCTACCTGGCTCCACGGAGGCCCGGCTTACACGTGAGTGCGTCCCATCGTCCGCGCCGCGTATTGGACTACCCGGCGGCGTATAGCGGCTGGGGAATTAACGAATAAAACATCACCAATCAAAACTATGCGAAAGAAAAACAACAGCCACAAACGGCCAAACAATGGCGCAAAGCCAATTCAAATTGAATTCAACCACTCATTGGCCAGTGTCGTCGCGATAGCCGGCTCTTTCAACGGTTGGCAGCCGGAGGCGGCTCAACTCATAGCAAAGGGTAAATGGGTGAAAGAATTGATACTACCGCCGGGTAGGTACGAGTACTTGTTTGTGGCCGATGGAAAATGGATTCCTGATCCGCTTGCAAAGGAGGGGATTCCCAATCCATTCGGCGGGATGAACTCACTGCTCACGGTCACAGAGTAGGTAGCAGGCCGGATGCGCCACTGGCGCTCTTGTGCAGCGGGACTGTGCAAAAACTAGAAATCTCCAACTTTAGCTTAACACTATGAAACAACAATTCTTGCTCCTGATTGGCGCCGTCCTCGTGGCGGCGGTTATCGCTGCCGAAGCCAAAGTCTCTCAACAGACGCTCGACAATTTGAACACCGCGTTTCAGGGCGAATCCAACGCGGCTCACCGTTATGAAGCCTTTTCGAAAAGGGCCGAGGCTGAAGGACACGGCCAGGCAGCTCGTCTCTTTAGGGCTGCGGCGCGAGCGGAATCGATCCACAAGGAAAATCACAAACAGGCGATTTCGGTGCTCGGCGGAAAGATCAAAGATTTCAAGCTCGATGAAATCAAAATCGGCGCCACTGCCGAGAATCTCCAGGCAGCGATCAAAGGCGAGAGCTATAAGCGGGACACGATGTATCCCGATTTCCTTAAACAGGCCAAAGCCGATGAGGCAAAGGAGGCCACCCGGACTTTCCTGTATGCCGAAAAAGCGGAAGCTGAACATGCCAAGCTCTACCGGGAAGCCCTGGACAGCCTCGGGCAAAAGCAGGACGGGCCCATTTATGTGTGCAAAGTATGCGGCTACACGACGACGAAATTGCCAAACCGCAATTGTCCGAGTTGCCGTGAGTCGGTGAGTGAATACGAGAGAATCAACTAGGGCCGCGGCCAAACAACGGATTGCTTTATGAATCTTCTGCCCAATCCTCTCCACCCTGCAGTGGTCCATTTCCCAATTGTGCTGCTGCTGCTTGGGGCTGTGGTCACGATCGCTGCGGTGTTTGTGCGCAAGTACGGTGTCCCGGCGCTGGCAGCGGGCCTACTGGTGCTGGGAGCGGTGGGCACCTGGGGCGCGGTGGAGTCAGGCGAATCTGATGGGGGACTCGTAGAGAACACCGCGCCTCAGGTCAATGACCTGGTGGATGACCATGAGAGGTGGGCGAAACGGACTTTGGCAATGAGCATTTTAGCTGCGTTCGCCGCTGGAGGTTCGGTGATAACGGCCCGATGGCCACGGATAGCACGTGCCGTGGCCGTCGTGGCCGTCGTGGCCGCGCTGGTCTCAGTTGCTGCGGCTTACGGCATATATGAAACCGGTCATCGCGGCGGCGCATTGGTGTATCGCCACGGTGCCGGCGTTCAAGTGGCGACCACAAAACCGCCCCCTGCTGAGGCTGCGAGCCGCACTGCGGGGGTGCTGGACACCGACTGAAATGATTGTGTTCGTTCCTGTACCGTCGAGAGTCGAATTGCCACGGGGGAATTGACCGGAAGATCATTATGAGAACCAAAGCAAATGCTGAGCCGGGACTCGTCTCGGCGCCGTTGGTTATAAGCACCGCGCGGTTTTATAATGGGCGATTGTCGATCCCGTGGGATACAGTTGGGGTGCGTGCTTCTGCTTGGGTGCATAACGTGCGAACGATTGTGTAACGGGGTCGCCCATTAGGGCACTGAATCAAGTAGGAAAAAACGTTCCCGTCCCGATTTTTTCTTTTCGGTTTTTCCGCGGACCTTTCGTTCCATTTTGCCAGGCAGCAGCCAGTCTTCCCCAATAATCGTGGTCTCTACGGCCCGGCCCCTATGTTTACGCCCGGAGAATCCCCGGGAACATTCTCAGCTTTCCCCTGGTTGAGCCCCCGGCCTGGCTGTGCCAATCTGGTTTCAGACATTATGCCTGAGCCGGGAAGAGTGGTTGGAAAGCGGATTCTCATCGTCGATGACGAGCCCGGCACGCGTGATGCCCTCAAGCTCCTCCTTGCCCTCGATGCGCACCAGGTCAAAGAGGCCGCCAACGGCAAGGAAGCCTGCTACTTGTTTGTGCCGGGAGATTTCGACCTCGTCATCACCGATTATTCCATGCCGGAAATGCGCGGCGACGAGTTGGCCCGAACCCTCAAGTGTCTTGTGCCCAGCCTGCCTATCCTGATGATTACCGCGTACGCCGCACAGGTCTGGAGCCGCGACAACCCGGTTGATGCGATTCTTCCCAAGCCCTTTACCCTGGGCGAATTGCGCCGGACAATTTCGGACTTGCTCGCACCCGATGGCCCTCGCATCCGTGGCGCGATGCCCGCCCTCCAATCTGGCCCGCAAGTGCGCACCCCGGACGCCGGTCGGCTTGAATTAGGCTCAGGTTAGAGCGCACCTCCGCCTTTGGAGGAGAGGGAGACCGCGTTTCGCGCAACAGTCGCCCAAACGCAATGGCAATGGGGCGCGCCACCAAAGGTTTGGAACCACGGGCTTGGGCTGTGCGTGCTTTGGCGCCTCCTGCGCCCGGGACGCGCCCTCTCCTAACTAAAACTTGCCGACGTGCCAGCCATCCCTGTATCTGCGTTGAAGGTAATGGTTTACTTCCGCCATGTTTTTGATCTTGAGCTCGACCGGGTCCCATTCCAGTTCTTGTTCAGGCATCCGAATCGCCAAGGTCCCGAGCAGGATGGCTTCCGTCATTGGCCCTGTTTGAGCGAAATACGATTCGGTATTGGGGCCGCCAAGGCAGGCATCGACAAAATGATGATAGTGATTGCGCGGCGGGAGTTGAGGCCGTTTGACATCCTTGAACTTTTCCTCCGGCAACAATTGTGGGGGCGCGTTGTGCGGGATGAGCAGGGAACCCTCCGTTCCAATCAACATCGAGGATTCGGGGGGATACTCGGTGAGGTCTTCGGAGTAGAGTTTGCGGATGTGCTCCGGGGGATAATAGGCGCCATCGAACCATTCCAGGAGCAGTTCCTTGCCGGCAATCTGCTCGTTGCCTGGGAAGGTCCAGGTGATATGGTCTCCTTGCGGCCAATTGTCGGCGCGCCGCTCGGGAGAATCTTTCCAGGATTGCTGCACCTCGGCTCTGACCGTGAGCGGCGGGGTCAGGCTAATTCCCTTCCACACCGGATCGAAAATGTGACACCCAATGTCGCCCGACCAACCGGTGCCAAAGTCCTGCCAGGCCCGCCACTTGGTCGGATGATAAATATCGGGCGCATAGGGGCGCACGGGGGCCGTGCCGAGCCAAAGATTCCATTGCAGCGATGCCGGTGGGTCCTGGCCGACGGCGGGTCGTGGTCCCTTGAGCCGGTAGGTCTCCACAGCCCCTGGCCGGTTCGAGCACAGATAGGCATGCGTCACCTTTCCAATGCGCCCCTCTTTAAGCCAGATCACCGCCGTACGATCATGAATGCTCGACGCGACCTGCGTGCCCAATTGCGTTATCACGCCCCGCCTAATAGCCGCCTGCGTCAAAGCCCGCACCTCCGCCACATCATGACACAGCGGTTTCTGGCAATAGACGTTCTTCCCCCTCTGAACGGCGTTGTAGGCTATCGAAAAATGCATGTGGTCCGGGACAGTCACATTGACCGAATCCACGTTGGACTCCTTTTCAAGCAACTCGCGCCAATCCGAGTAACGCCGCGCCCCCGGAACCACTTTGGCTGCGGCATCGAGGTTGTTGGAATCCACGTCGCACAGGGCGACGATCTCGACTCGCGGATGGGAAAGAAAGTTATGGAGATCCCCCCAACCCATTCCAGCCACCCCAATGCAGGCATGCTGCAACTTCGAACCGGGCGCAATCTTCCTGGCTTGAGGCGCGGGCCGAAGATTTGCGCAGGAAACCAGCCAGGGCGCAGCCACAGCGCTTAGCGCCCCGGCCCGCAGAAACTGCCGGCGCGACCACGCTGCCCCCGGCGCAGAGCGCTCAGACCCGGGATTCGGACGGAAGGGCAACACCCTCGATTTCATTGTGCCACTCTGCCGGGAGCCCGGCGCCATTGCAAGCCTTTCGGATTGAAAACGCCGGCCCTTTCCTTCATAATATCGGCCAATGAACGGACTCTCTCTCTCTGTGCTCCTTTTGGCAGGAGCACTGTGCGCCGGGTGCGGCAGACCCGAGGCGGTTGCCTCACCTCCGGCGGACCCAAGCGAGCCCACCCAGGCTCAACCGAGGTTGCAAACAATGAAAATCTATGTTGGGCCGCAGGAGATGATAGCTGAGCTGGCTTTGACTCTCCAACAGGAACGCACTGGAATGATGTTCCGCACCAACATGGACGAAAATGCCGGGATGCTCTTTCCGCTGCCTTACACTCAACGGGCTTCCTTCTGGATGAAGAATTGTCCGCTGCCCCTTTCAGCGGCTTACATTGACGAGGAGGGCATTATTCAGGAGCTGCATGAATTGCACTCGTTTGACACCAACGCCGTGCTCGCAGCCAGCGATAATATCCGGTTTGTCCTGGAGACCCCACAGGGCTGGTTTCAGCGGCATGGGATTCATACCGGGATGGCGGTTGCT